>DATJOH010000026.1:0-6440 GCA_035507235.1 Acetobacteraceae bacterium | reverse complement strand
AGGGGGCAGACAAGTATTTCCAGCAGTCGCGGATCGAGGGGGGCGGGGTCGGACATGGATCAGCTCGCGTGAGGGGTGCCGTCCGCTTCATGCAGCGCCATGCGCAGCAGCGCCAGCAGGTCGCCGGCGCGATCCTCCTCGGTGGGCGCCTCGAGCAACGCCTGTTTTTCGGCGGTGTCGAACGGGCAGAGCATGGCGAGCGTGGTCACCAGCATGTTGTCCGGCATGGCGCGCACCGCGTCCCAATTCGCGTCGATCTGGCAGGCGGCGAAGTAGGGTTTCAGCGCCTCCAATATGTCGGCGCGCATGTGCGGCCCGATGGTGGGCGGGGCCGCGAGGTCAGCGCCGAATTGCGAAAACTCGGCCTCCACCCGGCGATAGCCGCGACGCCCGGGCAATTCGCGCCGCACCAGGAAGCGCGCAATGCCGGTCAGCGTAATCAGGTAGCGGCCATCCGAGGTTTCGGAGAAATGCGAAAGCCGCCCCAGGCAGCCGACTCGATAGAGCACGGGACCGCTCTCGCCGCGCGGTGCGTGCTCGTTCGGCTGGATCATGCCGAACATGCGGCCCTGGCCGAGACTATCCTCGACCATGGCGAGATAACGCGGTTCGAAAATATTCAGCGGCAGGCGGCCGCGCGGCAGCAGCAATGCGCCCGGCAATGGAAAGACCGCGAACTCCGTCGGCAGGTCTTCCAGCGCCGGGTGCAGCCAGTTCATGCGGGGTTTGGTCGCGGGCACGCGGCGGCGGGATGGTTCATGCGAACAGCAGGGTCGACAGCTTGCGCCGCGCCGCCATGGTCGCCGGGTCGTCAAAGCCCCAGGCTTCGAAGAATTTCAGCAATTGCTGGCGGGCGGCATCGTCCTTCCAGGTGCGGTCGCGGCGGAAAATGTCCAGCAGGGCATCCGCGGCTTCGGCACGCTTGCCGGCGGCGTTGAGTGCCGTGGCCATTTCGTAGCGGGCTTCGTGATCGTTGGGGTCCGCTTTCAGGCGGCGCTCGAACGCGCCGAGATTGCCCTGGGCGCGGCGGCCTTCCTCGGCGAGCGCCAAGGCGCTGCGGGCACCGGCGATTTCAGCGTGGTCGGCGATCTTCTTGGGCACCTGGGCGAGCGCGTCCTGCGCCTGCTGTTCGTCGCCGGTGGCGAGCAGGGCGCGGATCAGGCCGCCCCAGGCTTCGGGGTTTTCCGGCTCGGCTTGCAGCATGGCGGAGAACGCATCAGCGGCGGCTTCGGGCTGACCCTGCTCAAGAGCCGCGCGCGCTTCGGCGAGCAGGTCGGCGGACGGCATGGAGCCGCCGGTCAGCTTGAGCAGCGCCTCGACGAAGCGTTTCAGATCGCTTTCGGGCAGCGCACCCTGGAACAGGTCGGCGATCTGGCCCTGCCAGAAGGCGGCAACGGTGGGGACGGATTGCAGCGGCAGGCCCAGCTGGGTGAGCTGCTGGACGAGCGAACGGTTCTTGTCGATGTCGATTTTGACAAGTTTCACGCGCCCGCCGGCGGCGCGCACCACGCGTTCCAGCGCGGGCGTGAGGGTTTTGCAGGGGCCGCACCAGGTTGCCCAGAAATCCACCAGGACGGGGATGGTGCGGGAGGCGTCGATGACGTCGGTGACGAAAGTGCGCTGGTCGCCTTCCACGATCATGCCGGCTGGGTCCGGCCCGGCTGCGCCGAGAGGCGCGGGTTGGGTGCCGTGCGGCGTGGCGGCAGCCGGTTTCTGGCCGATGATGTAGTCCATGTCGGTTCTTCCGTGATGGGGCGGCTCGGCCCTCGGTGGATAGATGTAGCCGCGCGGGCCGCGCGCAACGGGATAGCGGCGACGGATGGGGGGCGGCAAATGCCGATTGGGCGGGGCAGCACGCCCGGCTTGCAATCGGATGGGCGGGACGGTAGGGAACGCGCCTTCCGCGAGGAGCGCGGGCGTAGCTCAGGGGTAGAGCACAACCTTGCCAAGGTTGGGGTCGAGGGTTCGAATCCCTTCGCCCGCTCCAATATTATACAAAGAAATTGATATGTTGTGGCGCGTCCGCTGTGGGATGGCCGTCCTCGCCCTGTCGTGCGGTGTCCACATGGTGTCCACCGTGATGGAAGAAGGCGTGCGGGTTATACCCGGTCTCCCGTTTTGTGCGCTCATAGAGAGCTTACATTTCGAGTGTGTGCTTTGAAGGCTTCCGCGTCGTCATGGCGCCGCTCCGAGGTCCGGTCTGACGTGGAATTCCGGTCTACCTGCGTAATCGAGCCCGTTTTCCCTCAGCCGGGCAACAGCTGCGTTTCAGCCGCCGTAGATCGCACGACGAGACATGGAGCGGACGCCTACACAGCCCGGTAGATATCGAAATCCTCGGCAAAGCGGCGCTCAACCAACTGGCGCAGTTCCGGTGTGTAAAAAAGATCCGATGCCGGCATGTTGTTCTCGTAACGGTCGAGCACCGCGGGGAGCGCCTTGTAAGGTGCCTCCAGCGCCGCTTCGTCCGTATAGGCACGCCGATAACGGGTGCCCCCGATCGGCGTGGATGTTCCATCTTTCTCCGTCTCGACGGTGAAGCCGAACCTTTCGGTAAGATAATCTACCGCATCCTGTAGCTTTTCTAATTTGCCGACAAATTCGTAACGCGAAAGATCGGTGCCGACAAACCGGAATTGCGGTAGCCAATGCCGGTTGAGCTCGTAATCTTCGACCGAGACAATAAAGTGAACAAATTCCTCGAACGTGAGAGAGCGGTCCAAGTCGAATGGCACCCCAGCCATCTCCTGCGCCCTGCGCACAGCATGCTCGCGCAACATGAAGCGCCCAAAAGGTTGGTTCGAAAACCGCCCCTGTACCAGCTTGTTCAGATATGCGCTGACCAGCCGCCGCGAAGGTTCACGTAGGATCGTAAACCGCGTGTAATCCGGCCGCAGAAACTCACTCCGTGACGTTGCCCTGGGCAGATCGTCACAGAATTGATGAATGAATTTGCCACTCGTGAGATATGCCTCGCGGTGGGGACTGTTCAAGATGAAGTTTGTCTTCAGAAGCGTGCTGGCATTTTTGTTAATCGATACATAGACCAGGCGCTTCTCGTGGTTGATCAGCGTATAAGTGCGGCCGAAGCTTGTATCGTATCCCCTGCCATCACCGTTACGTTTAAGGTACAGATCCGCAAGCATGCCGATGTCGCGGCGATCAAGTTCCGCCCCAAGTTTGACGGCCGCGGCTAGTTCAGGAGCTGCTTCCTCGAACCGGCCGGCGTCGAACAACTTGGTGCCCAGTTTGCGATGATCCTCGGCTGAACGCGCCTGCCCGCTCTCCTGACGCTTGCGCACCTTGCGGTCGATGCGCTTTTTGGTGTGTCCCATCTTGCGCGCCAGGCTGTTGAGCAGAGCTTTATATCGAGGCGGAATCTCGTCCCATTCGTGGCGGTGTTTGCGCAGCAGCGCCAGTGCCTCATCGGTGTTCATCTGCTCGGCCAGCACTTCTGCTTCGGCCCATATCCGGTACGCGGTGGGCTTTCCCTTGTCCGGTTTCTTGCCCCGCATATTTTGATAGGCGGCCACTGCGGCTTCCTCGGCCATCCTGAACTTCACCGGGCGATTTTCGCCGCGCCGCAATGCCGCAAGCTCCTCCAGCACCATGCCGGCGTATTCAACACGTCTCACTGCCAGCAGGGATTCCGCCAGCAACGCATGCAGCCCCGGCGCGGCGTCATCGCCGAACACTTCCTTTGCGATTTCAAAATTAATGATCGCGTCGATGTGGTTTCCCGCATCGGCACAAAGTCGGCCGATTGCGACGTGGTAGGCTGCCGGCACGCTACCAAGCGTGTCGCGCTTCTTTAACAATAGATCAAGCGCTTCGCCCGCGCGGCCTTCCTTCGAGAGGGCGGTCGCTTCCTTTAGGATTTTTATCGGCGTCGCGCGGTCACTCGTCTCCTCCCTGACAAGGGCGCCGCTCTCGGTATCCATGAAATTGTCCTTAGTGCCGCAGTGGTCAGCCTCGTTCTAGCGGACAGAGCAGAGGCCGGGCAACCGGCCGCCGTCCCCGTTTATGCCCAGGCTTGCTTGTTCGATTGCTAAAGGCGGCCACGCCGCCGTACCTCTCGCCACCGGATCGGAGCAGCGCCAGCAGGCCGCGGCCGATGGCCGCGCCCCTTCCCGTAACTGCTGCGAGGCAAGCTACGGCTTTTTGCCTCGCATTTCAAAGAATACTTTCTTAGTGTGCTATGTTGATACGATTACATTCAGAAATCGGCATCTTCCAGCTTCGGCGTCCTGCCGCAGAATGGTCGTCGTCAGTTCGAACTTGACCCCCGGAATGGTTTCGTTAACCAACGGATTGCCGGTCCACCACACGATCCGGCAGATCCGATGCCTGATCCGCCAGCCCGCGGCACCACGCACAAGCGCATCGTCATACCATCCGGTACCGTCCCACAGCGGGTTGCCATCGACAGCCTTGCGCAACAGCCGCCAGCTTCCGTAGGTGAAGGCTTGCGCTGTATCGCCATCGACATGAACCAGGTGATTCGACATCACGTGCTGTGTCGCGTCGAGCGGCGCGTGAAAGGCGGCAAAATCCGCCTTGAACGTCGCCAGGTCGTGCCAGTGCGCCGTCCTGCCGTAATCCGCCTCCACATCGGCGGTGAAGATGCGATCGAACAGATCCCATCGCTGCGTGTCCATTGCCAAACCATAAAGATTGATGAGTTGAATGATGTTGGTGATTTCCGCGTGGGACATGGTATGCGCTCTCAATAGACTAAGCAAGGAAAGGCTTCTTTTTTGAAAAAAAGAAGCAAAAAACTTTTGTCTGTTGGAGGCAACACCGACTCCGCCCATTTGGGCCCGCTGCTGGGAGCCACAGTCAAAAGTTTTTTGTTTCTTTTTTTCAAAAAAGAAATACTTCCTTCCTTCGCCCGTGTGTGAATCTCAACGTCGGTTGGTTTCAGCGACGCGAAGCTCAACAGAGGCTTTTCATTTAGAAAAAAACCAGCTTTTACCTTGCTGCAAGCCGCCCCGCCGCAATATCACGCAACTGCTTGAACTTCACCTTGCCGCTGCCGGTCACCGCAAGCTCGTCCTCGCGAAAGAACAGGATTTCCCGCGGCACCTTGAAACTCGCCAGCCGTTCTTTCAAAAAGCCTGATAGTGCGACCGCGTCGATCGTCGCGTCATCCTGCGGCACGATGCAGGAAACCACCATTTCGCTCAATGTCGGATGTGGCACGCCCACCGTCTGGGTGATTTTCACGCCCGGGTACGTCGCGATCGCAGCGTCTATTTCGATCGGCGAGACGTTGGCACCGCCGGTCTTGATCATTTCGGTAAGCCGGCCTTCCCAGAACAGCCAGCCATCCTCGTCCACATACCCGCCGTCGCCGGTGCAGAAATAGCCTTCGCCGTCGAACGTTTCCTCGCTTGTCTTGCCGATATAGCCCATCATCAGCGTCGGGCCCTTGATGGCGATTTCGCCGCGCTGACCGCGCGGCACCACCGCGCCGGTGTCGGGATCGAAAATCTTCAGGATATTGCCCGGCAGCGGCTGGCCGTAGCTGCCGCGATATTCTTCCTCCGGCGTATTGGCCGGCACGGCGGTATTGATGGTCAGCGTTTCCGTCGTGCCGAAGGCGGGACACAGTTTCCAGCCGGTGTGGACCGTGGGATGGCCCATCAGAGTCGTATCGTAGGTGATATAATGCAGCGAACTGAGGTCGGCGGCGCCCCATTTCGCCGACTGTTCCAGCCGCGCCCATTGGTGCGGCCGGCCGATCGGGAAACTCACGCGCTCCCGCTGCATCAATTCCAGCGCTTCGTCCGCCTGGAAAACGGGTTGCAGCACCACCGTGCCGCCGCTGGTCAGCGCATTGCCCAGCACCATGGAGATGTTGCCGGACCAGAAAAATCCATTGCCGGTCCAGCAGCGCACCGGGAAATTCTCCGCGTCGATCTCCATGATGCGCGGCCAGCGCCACCATTGAATCGCCAACGCCCGCTGCGCATGCAAAATACCTTTGGGCAGGCTGGTCGTGCCGGAGGAAAAGAACAGCGCACCGGCGTCCGCGGGATGCACCGTCGCCGCGCGCGCCTCGACCATGGCAGTCGAAACGGCGTTGCCAGCGGCAAGAAAATCGGCCCATGTCTCCACCGCCGCGCCATCCGCCGCCGCGCTCCCGGCTCCCGCCGTGACGCTGTCCAGCGCCACCAGCCGCCGCAGGAACGGAAATCTTGCCGCAACGAGCCCGCCCGGCGCCGCTGTCAGAATGGCTGGTTCCAGTTCGCCCAGCACTGCGCCGAAATCCCGTTTCAGAACCTGGCGATCGTACAGCAGCACGGACACGCAGGAAGCCTGCAGCAGATATTCCAGCTCCATCGGCGTCGAAAAGGTGCTGAGCGACACTGTCACGCCGCCGGGCAGCGCGATGCCGAACAAGGCCGCGATATATTCCGGCCGGTTCGTCATCAGAA
>DATJOH010000025.1:0-7628 GCA_035507235.1 Acetobacteraceae bacterium | reverse complement strand
GGCCTGTCAACCTTACTTGGTCAACCGGCCGGACATGCTCATATTATGCGACAAATCTACCCGCCGTAGAATCACCATTTCTTGACCTGCCTGGGAGCCCGTCCGGAAATGGCCGCCAGAGTAGACTTTACGAATGGGCTCCTACTCGCGCCGCAGCACTTGGTCGGTGATGAAGCTCGAAAGGCCGGAGGCCACGAAGGAGCGCCGTAGGGCCGCCTCGTCGTAGCCCTCCCGCACCCAGTTCAGGAACGGCACGCGTCCCTCCGCCTCGCGCGCATAAAGCAGAAAAAACGCGTCCAGAATGCCGGTGCGGCTGCGGCTGAAATGCCCGAATCGCCATGAAAGCTGATCCAGCGCCTGCGCCGCCGTGCCGCCCGCCAGCACAATCGCCAGCCCAGCCGCGAGTCCGGCGCGGTCCGCGCCCGACTTGCAATGCATCAGCGCCGGCATTTCCAGCCGTTCCAATATGCCGGCGAATCGCAGAATCCGGTCACGGTGCGGCGCGCCGCGGCTTTCGAACGCCATATCCACATGTGTCAGACCAAGCCGCGCGGCGCTCTCCCGCGACAACGCATCCGAGCCGCACTGCCGGTGGCCGCGCAGATTGATCAGCGTTTTCAACCCGTACCGCCGCGCCGCTGCCTTCAGCCGCGCCGGCGTCGGGTGGTTGGAGCGGTAAAGCTTGCCTGGAATCACCTCCGCCCAATTGTCCCACAAAACGCGAAACACGGCGTGGTCCACCAGCAGCGAATCGGACCAGGCGGCAAGGCGCGCGCCAGGCGCGGCAAGGTCTTGGGCGAACATCGCCCGCTCCTCTGTCACGGATCGCCCGGGCATGCACCCCCGCCCGGCCCGATCCCTGATTTGATCCCGGATTTGATCCCGGCCGGGACGCCGTGGTCTTGAAGCCCGCAAGCCCAGGCCGCGCCATGCATTCCTCCGCCCCCTCCGCCGCCACCCAGGCGGTTTCGCAACTCCTCGCGGCCGCCGCCGCTCTGCTGCGCGCCGGCCAACCCGCGGCCGCCGTGGCACCGCTGCGCCAGGCCGCCGCGCTCGCCCCGGCCAATGCCACCATCCAGCATGATTTCGGCCTCGCCTGCCTCGAATCGGGTCTCCACGCCGAAGCAATCGCCGCCCTGCGCCAGGCGATCGTGCTCAGTCCCCGTTACGCCGACGCCCATCTGCGCCTCGCCATCGCGCTCGAGGCCGAGGGCGACCTCGGCGCCGCGCTCGCCGCCTATCGCCGCGCCGCGGAGCTCGACCCAACGCTCGCGGACGCGCGCTACCGCGCCGGCGATCTGCTCGAAAGCCTCGGCCAGACCGGCCGCGCCGCGCAATCCTTCCGCCGCGCGGCCGCCGCCGCGCCACGCACCACCCTTGGCCGCATCGCCGCCGCCAAGGCGCTGCTCACCGAAAACCGCGATGATGAAGCGGAACAAATCCTCCGCGAAGCGCTGGCGGCCGAACCGGACAATTCGGCGGCGCTCGGCTTGCTTGGCACGTTGCTCGCGGACGCCGGAAATTTCGCCCAAGCCCGCGACTGTTTCACTCGCGCGGTGGAATGCGATCCCTCGCGGGCGGGACTTTATTACGATCTTGTCCGCTGCCGTCGCATCACGCCGGAGGATGCGCCGCTGCTCGCCCGCATGCGCGCAGCGGCCACCCTGCCCGGCCTGGAACCCGCGCAGCGCTCCCGCGTGCACCTCGCACTCGGCAAGGCCGCCGACGATCTCGGCGACCCGCGCGAAGCGATGCGTCATTTCGACGCGGCGGAGGCGCTGCGCAACGACATCGCCCGTTTCGATATCGCCGCGTTCGAGCGCCGTGTCGATCATCTGATCGCCATTTTCACGCCGGAGTTGATGGCGCGCACCGGACCGCCGCGCAACGATGCAGCGCCCATTCTCATCCTCGGCCTGCCGCGATCCGGCACCACTCTCGTCGAGCAAATCCTCGCCACCCACCCGGCGGTCCACGCCGGCGGCGAGCTGTCATTCTGGAACGAGCGCGGCAGCGCCTGGGAAAGCGCCGGCGGCACCGCCCCGAACGGCAAATTCCTCGCCGCCGCCGCGACGGACTACCTGCACCTCCTGCGCAAAATCGCGCCGCGCGGCGAGCGTGTCACCGACAAGATGCCGCTGAATTTTCAATGGGCCGGCCTCATCCACCTCGCCTTTCCGCGCGCGGTCATCCTGCATTGCACGCGCACCGAAATCGACACGGCGCTTTCCATTCATCAAACGCACATCAACCCACGGATGAAATTTCCCACCGGCGGCAGCGCTCTCGTTGCCTACATACGCGCCTACCGGCGCCTTGCCGCGCATTGGCGCGCCACACTGCCGGCCGGGCGCTGGCTCGACATCCCCTATGAGCAACTCGTCGCAGACTCGGCGCCGCTCACGCGCCATATCATCCAAGCCGCCGACCTGCCTTGGAACGACGCTTGTCTCACGCCCGAACGCAATGCGAACTCCATCAAGACACCAAGTAAATGGCAGGCACGACAAGCAATTTATCGTACGTCGGTGGGCCGTTGGCGTGCCTATGAACCCTGGCTTGGCCCATTGCGCGCCCTAATTGAAGACAGCCCATCACAATAGAAACAAGTTTCCTGACAAGAAACTGACAGTCTCCTGACGATTCTCTGACAATATAGAGCCGCTATTGGCAAGAAGTCGTAGATCGCCGCCAAGTATCGCCGCCGGCGTTATTGCAAACTTCACACTACTGTAACCCTACCGTGCGGGCCGGCCGCGCGCTCCTGTTTTATCAGGCGGTCGTGGCCAGGGGATCGCGCCACGGTTCGTTTCCGCTTCAATTCGGCCGGCCCGCGACGCGGCGCCGGATCGGGTGGTTGCGCCCGAATGAGCCTTTCCGGAAATGAGAGGGATCGCAATGAAATCGGCTATATTATACGGCCCGCTATTCGGGCTGATGGCGCTTGGGCTGAGCGCCTCGGCGTTCGCCCAATCGCAGGAATTCCCAAAATACCAGGTCGGCCCGCAGGCAAACGGCACCTACGTGATGTCGACCGGGCAGATCGTTTCGCCGGCCGGCAGAACGACCATCCTCGGCTCCCCGGTGCGCGGCAAGGCAGTGGCGCTGAATCCGACGGTCCCGAACATCGCCGCCGTGCTGACCATGGGCGCCGCGCAGGCGGTCGAAGTGGTCAACACCGCCACCGGCAAAATCCTGCAGAATTACTCGCCGGCTGGCGATTCAACCGGCGCCTTCACCGGCATCACCTACACGCCCGACGGCAAGAAACTGGTGTTCAGCCAGGACGACAGCTACATCGCGGTCGCCAATGTCGACCCGAATACCGGCCTGCTGTCCGACGACGCGCGCGTCTCGGTGCCGCCGAGCCAGGCGTACATCAATTGCAGCGGCATCACCGTCGGCCTGCCGAGTGACCCGGTAACGGACGTGTGCGGCCAGTTCTACAACGGCAACAATTACACCTCGAACCCGGCCGGCATCGCGGTTTCCGCCAATGGCAAGACCGCCTACGCGGTGCTGAACGCCAACAACACGCTGCAGCCGATCGACCTGGCGAGCACCCCGCCGCAGGTCATGGGCAGCCAGATCCCGGTGGGCAACGCGCCCAATAGCGTATTGCTCAACGGCAACATCGCCTATGTCAGCAACGAAGGCGGCCGCATCGCCACGTCGAGCGACTTCACCAACGTCTCCAACGGCACCCCGATCGTTGCGAATACGGTTAACGGCAGCGCCGCCACCGGCACGGTCTCGGTCGTCGACCTCAAAAAAGGCTCGGTCCTGGCGACAATCAATGTCGGCCTGCACCCGACCGGCATGGCAATCTCCGGCGCCAACCTCTACGTCTGCAACACCTATAGCGATACGATTTCGGTCATCGACACCGCCACCAACATGGTGACCAGCACCATCAATGTCGGCCTGCCGCTCGGCCTGACCAGTTCAAGCTTCGGCGCTGAGCCGCAGAACCTGGTGGTGATCGGCACCACCGCCTACGTGACGATGTACACGATCAACGCCATCGCCGTCGTCGATCTCACTGGCACGCTCAACAATCCGGTGCTCGGCTACATCCCGACCGCCTCCACGCCGACAACAATTTCCTACGACGGCGCGCATAATCAGTTGGTGGTTTCGAACGACAAGGGGCTTGGCACCTGGGGTTCGCTGGCCAGCGACCACGGCGTCGTCGGCTACAACTCGCACCAGGACACCGGCACGGTGAACTTCATCCCTGTGCCAAGCCCGTCGCAACTGGCCGCTTACACGACCACCGTGACCCAGAATAATCACTGGGACCTGACGCAGAACGTGCAATCCGCGCAGGGCGGCAGCCCCACCGCGAAATCGCACGCGATCCCGAAACATATCGGCGATCCTTCGCTGATCAAGCACGTCTTCCTGATCGTGCGTGAAAACCGCACTTACGATCAGATCCTCGGCGACGTGAAGAAAGGCAATGGCGACCCATCGCTCGCGGTATTCGGCGGCGCCGCGACGCCAAATGCGCACGCGCTGGTGCAGCGTTTCCCGCTGCTCGACAATTACTACAACCCGTCCCGCCAGTCGGCCGATGGCCATAACTGGCTGGTGCAGGCGATGGCGCCGTATATGGACGACATCCAGTCGCCCGACTGGATCCGCTCCTATCCGGCGAACGGCCTCGACTCGCTCGCCTACAACCCCAAAGGGTTCATGTGGGATGCCGCCGAGAAAATGGGCCTGAACGTCAAGCTCTTCGGCGAATACGTTGAATACTCCGAATACAACTTCCTGCAGCCGAACGGTTCGACGCAGGAGCCGAGCTGGTCGCAATGGTACGCCGACAGCCAGGCATTCGAGAACGGCACGGAAAGCACGCTCTATTACGGCACCACGCCGAACACGATTTCGGAAATTCCGTCCGTGCAGAATTACTCGGTGCCGCACTTCCCCGTGTTCGACCTGAACCTGCCGGACCAGTGGCGTGTTGACCAATGGGTGCAGAATTTCAGCGCGGACGTACAGAAGGGCACGGTGCCGGCGCTGTCCGTCCTCTGGATCATGTGCGATCACACCGGCGGCCCGCCGACGGTGCTCGCCGAGCAGGCGGATAACGACCTCGCGGTCGGCCGCATCGTCGACTACATCAGCCACAGTCCGGTCTGGGGCAGCTCGGCGATCTTCATCACCGAGGACGACGCCCAGGACGGCGTGGACCATGTCGACGGTCACCGCAGCCCGGGCTACATCGTCAGCCCCTACGTGAAGAACGAAATCACCGATAACCATTACTACTCACAGGTGAACTTCACCCGCACGATCGAGCAGATCCTTGGTCTGCCGCCGATCAACTACTTCGACCTCACCGCGTCGCCGATGTATCGCCTGTTCACCGACACCCCGAACCTGGCCCCGTGGACCCACGTGCCGAACCAGATCCCGCTTGATCAGGGCGTGACCCCCGGCACAGAGGCCAAGACACCAATCGCCAAGGCCTGGGCTGAGTTCAAAGGCGTAATGTTCGCGGGCGGCAAGCTCCACAAAGCCGACACCGTCGACCCATATACGCTGAACCATTACGACTGGTATGACGCCACCAACTACACGCGTCCCTACCCAGGCGAAAAAACCGTCCGCTGGCCGTCCGATTTCAAGGCGCGCGTCGCGCACCCGAATTTCGATCTCGACAGCGATAACTAATACTCCATCGATCTGACGACAAACCCTCTTCCCGATGTGGGAAGAGGGTTTTTTAGGCAAAGGATGAAGACTTCTTTTCCGAAGAAAAGAAGCAAAAGACTTTTATCAATGGCGTCGAACAGCCGGTCCAAATCGGCGAATTCGGATGCGATCCAAAACGGACAAAAGTTTTTTTGGTTCTTTTTTAAAAAGAACTGCTTCCTTCCGGCAAAGACTCGCGATGGTTTTTATTTTTCAAGTCGATCCACGCTCGCGACCAGACGCACACTTAGCCCGTCCTCCTGCCAATCATGGTGCATTTCCGCCCCTAATTGCGAGGCCACCACACGCGCTGACATGACAGTACCGAAACCAGCCCGCTCCGGCGGTCCCTTCACGGCCGGTCCGCCCTTCTCCCGCCAGGTGAATACATATTTGTCACCGTCCCGCGCACAATGCGCCGCCACCGTGCCGCTCGGCACGGAGAGCGCGCCATATTTCACCGCATTGGTCGCAAGTTCGTGCACCACCAGCGCGATCGCGGTTGCCGCCCGCACGCCGATCGGCACGTCCTCGCCATCGATGCTCAGCCGTTGCCGCGCATCGTCCTGGTACGGCGCCAGCAGCATGGCGAGCAGGCCGCGGAAGGTCTGGCCCGCCACGTCGGGCAGCGACTCGAGGCTATGCGGCCGCACATATTCATGCGCCTGCGCAAGCGCCCCGATGCGCCCACGCACACCGCGGGCGAAATCGGCCGCCGCCGGATCAGCCCTCGCCGCCAGCGTAACAAGGCTGACCACCACCGCGAAGATATTCTTGATCCGGTGCGACAATTCGCGCGCCACCAGTTCCAGCTCGTGTTCCGCGCTTTTGCGCTCACGCAAATCGCGGGCAATGCTCGCATATCCCAGCAAAGCGCCGGTGGCATTCCGTATCGGAAATATACTGTAGAGCACCGGCGTGATCTCGCCGCTCCGCGCATGCCGCAACGCAAGCTCGCCATCCCACGCGCTCGCCCGCTCAAGCGCCGGCCGCAGCGCGGTGCGCACCAATTCCTCGGCCTCCGGCGCCAGATAATCCACCAACGCACCGCCCGGCATCTCCCCCGCGCTCTCAAAGCCCAGCAGCCCGCGCCCCGCCGGGTTGAGATATTGCAGGCGCAATTCGGTATCGGCGATTCCAATGAAATCCGCCGATTGTTCGATCACCGCCGCCAACTTCGCGGTTTCCGTCTCCGCCGCAATGCGGTCGTGGATATCGGTGCAGGTGCCGAACCAACGCTCTATCTTGCCGAATTCATTACGCACCGGCTGAGCGCGCCCCAGCACCCAGCGGTAATCCCCGCCATGATGGCGCAGGCGATAATCGATTTCATACGGCTCGCCGGTCGCCAGGCTCCGGTGCCACCGCGATAGGGCGCGTGGCTGGTCGTCCGGATGAAACACGGCATTCCAGTCCGCGCCGTCCGTCGAACCTGGCGCGACGCCGGTGAAATCGTACCAGCGCTCATTATAGAAATCGTGATACCCGTCCGCCCGCGTGGACCACACCATGTGCGGTATGGCGTTCAGCGCCGCGCGCAGCCGCGCGCCATCCTCCTTGAGCGCAGCCGCCCAAGGGGCAGCACGGTCTGCAGCATCGCCGGCACCGTCGGCGGCCGCATCACCCTGATGCGGCGCCCCGCCCGTTTCTTGTTGGGTTGTTCTCAATGTGCCCAGCTATCCTCAGGTTGCGAGCGCGTACCCGCAGGCCAGGAGGCTGTCTGCCCACTAGTGGACACATCGAAGGCGCGGTAATGCTTGGTCACATTGGGCGCCAGCGCTGCCCGCGGGGGACCCTTCATGGCCGACTTCATGCCAACCGACATCCGGCAAGCCGGCACGATCGAAAACAACCTGCTGCGCGCCCTCCGCCCCACCGACCTGGCGCTGCTGGCGCCAAGCCTCAAACCCATCTCTGCCGCC
>DATJOH010000024.1:0-6001 GCA_035507235.1 Acetobacteraceae bacterium | reverse complement strand
GCTTCACGTATTGCGCATCACATCGATTTCCCGGATTATAGCGAAGACGAGCTGTATAGCATTTCGGAGTTGATGTTGGAAAAGATGCATTACCGGCTGGCCGAGGATGCGGTGCCCGTGTTTCGGGACTATATCGCGCGCCGGATGGTGCAGCCGCGTTTTTCCAATGCGCGATCGATCCGCAATGCGCTGGACCGGGCGCGGCTGCGCCAGGCGAACCGTTTGTTCGCGGCGCGCGGCAAACCCTTTCCACGCAGCGCGCTGGAAATGATAGAAGCTGACGATATCCGCCAAAGCCGGGTATTCGCGCAGTTAGGCGGAAATACCGCCTGAAGGAGGTAAGCGTGCCCTACCGCCGGACGACGTTCAGCAAGTTCGTGATCGAGGATCTTCGTCGGCAGGGCAGCGCGCATGATCCGGAGCTGGCCGCGCTGCTGAATGAAATGCAGCGCGCCGGCAAGCTGATCGGGGCGGCGGTGTCGCGTGGCGCGCTGGATGCCGCGGGAGCGCTTGTTACGACTTCTGTGCAGGTTCCGGGGACGCCGGCGGAGCAACTGGATCAGACCGCGAATCAGATCCTGATTGGCGCGACGGAATGGGGCGGGCAGCTTTGCGGCATCGTTTCCGGCGCCATGGCGGAGCCATATGCGATTCCGAAGGAATATCCACGCGGACGCTATTTGTTGCTGGTGGACCCGATGGAGGGGGCCGCGAACCTCGATGTCGGCATGCCGGTGGGCACCTTCTTCTCCGTGCTGCGGGCGCCGGACGGCGTAACGAATGCGTTGCCGGAGCATTTTCTGCAACCGGGGCGCCGGCAGGTAGCGGCGGGTTATATCCTGTTCGGGCCGACGGGCATGATCGTGGTGACGACGGGCGCCGGGGTGCATGGATTCACGCTGGATCGCGAAGCCGGTGCCTATACCATGACGCATCCCAACCTGCGCATTGCGACGGAGCGCTGCGACCTGGCGATCGATGCGTCCAACGAGCCGTTCTGGGAAGATCCGATCAGGCGCTATGTGGCGGAATGCACGCAGGGCACGTCGGGGCCGCGGGGGTCCACTTACACCATGGGGTGGGTGGGCAGTGTAGTTGCGGCATTGCATCGGATTTTGTTGCGGGGCGGTGTGTGCCTGATCCCGCGCGATACCCGTGCGCACGGCAAGGGCGGGCACACGCGATTGCTGTACCAGGCGAATCCGCTGGCGATGCTGGTGGAACAGGCCGGTGGCACAGCCTCCACGGGACGCGGTCCGGTGCTCGATGTGATACCGGAAGAGATTCACCAGCAGACGCCACTGATTTTCGGCTGCACGCGGGATGTCGAAATGATTGAGCGCTATCACGCAATGCATGATAGCGGCGAGGCCCTGATATTCGACGCGCCGTTGTTCAAGAAGCGCACCATTTTCCGGACGGCGTGAACCATGTCAGCCAAGCATCCCATTGTCGCGATTACCGGCTCCTCCGGGGCGGGCACGACGACCGTCATGTGGACGTTCCAGCAGATTTTCCGGCGCGAGGGCGTGAAAGCGGCGATCCTGGAAGGCGACGCGTACCACAAGTACGACCGCACCGAAATGCGCAAGAAGATGCGCGAGGAGCATGAGGCGGGCAACCAGCATTTCTCGCATTTTGGGCCGGATAGCAATTTGTTCGAGGAGCTGGAACAGACATTCAAGAGTTATGGCGCCACCGGCACCGGGAAGATGCGGAAATATCTGCATGACGAGGAGGAGGCGGCGCCGTACAAACAGTCGCCGGGGACCTTCACGCCGTGGGAGGATATTCCAACCGGTACGGATTTGCTGTTCTACGAAGGGCTGCATGGCGGAGTGCAAACCGACAAGGTGAACATCGCCGGCCAGGTGGATTTGCTGGTGGGCGTGGCGCCGACGGTCAATCTGGAATGGATCCAGAAGCTGCATCGCGACAAGCGGTCGCGCGGCCATACGCATGAGGCGGTGGTGGATACGATCCTGCGGCGCATGCCGGACTACGTGAATTATATCTGCCCGCAATTCGGCCACACGCATGTCAATTTTCAGCGCGTGCCGACGGTGGATACGTCCAATCCGTTCATAGCGCGCGATATTCCGAGCGCTGATGAAAGCATGCTGGTGATACGCTTCCGTGATCCCAAGGGCATCGATTTTCCCTATATGCTGTCGATGCTGAAGGACGGGTTCATGTCGCGCGCCAACACGATCGTTTGCCCTGGCGGCAAGATGGCGCTGGCGATGCAACTGATATTCACACCAATGATCTGGCAATTGATGGACCGCAAGAAACGCGCCTTCTGAACGGCGCGACGAGGAATCGCTATGGACATAATGGTTGCACAGACCACCGAACTCAGCCGGCGGGAGCTGGCGAATGCCATACGCGTGTTGGCGATCGACGCGGTGGAGGCGGCGAATTCCGGCCATCCCGGCATGCCGATGGGCATGGCGGATATCGCGGAAGCGCTGTGGCGCCATCATCTGAAATTCAATCCGGGCAACCCGGCCTGGCCGGACCGGGATCGCTTTGTTCTTTCGAACGGTCACGGGTCCATGCTGCTTTATGCGGTGCTGCATCTGACCGGCTATGATCTGCCGCTGGCAGAACTGAAGCAGTTCCGGCAATTGCATTCGAGGACGCCCGGACATCCGGAACACGGCATGACGCCAGGGGTGGAAACCACCACCGGGCCGCTCGGCCAGGGCATTACCAATGCCGTCGGCATGGCGCTGGCGGAGCGGTTGCTGGCGGCGGAATTCAACAAGCCGGGACATGCGATTGTCGATCATCGCACGTTCGCGTTCTGCGGCGACGGCTGCCTGATGGAAGGCGTTTCCCACGAAGCCGCCTCGCTCGCCGGCGTGCTGGGGTTGGAGAAGCTGATCGTTCTGTATGACGATAACGGCATTTCCATCGATGGCCACGTGGAAGGCTGGTTTCGCGACGATACGCCGGCGCGGTTTGAGGCGTACGGGTGGCGCGTCGTGCGCGATGTCGACGGCCATGACGAGGCGTCGCTGGATGCGGCGCTGGATATCGCAACCAGCCCATGTGGAAAACCGACGCTCGTCTGTTGCAAAACCGTGATCGGCTGGGGATCGCCGAACAAGGCGGGTGGGCACGACGTGCATGGCGCACCGCTCGGCAAGGAAGAAGCGGCGAAAACAAAGGAACGGCTCGGCTGGTCGGAAGAGACATTCAGCATTCCGGACGAGGTGCGGGCGGCGTGGGATGCGCGCGCGCGCGGTGCGGCCGCGGAACGGGAATGGCAAGCGGCGTTCGACGCTTACGCGCATGCGTATCCGGCCGAGGCCGCGGAATTCACCCGCCGCATTGCCGGCGCGCTGCCGAAGGATTTCGCGGCGGAAGCCGCGGCGTGGATTGCCGAGGCCGAAAACGCGGAGACGGTGATCGCCACGCGCAAATCGTCACAACTGGCGATCGCCGCGCTGGCATCGATGCTGCCCGAATTGTTCGGCGGTTCGGCCGACCTCACCGGGTCGAACTACACGAACTGGAAAGGCTGCGTGGACGTTGCGCAGACGGGCGGCGGCAATTACGTGCATTATGGCGTGCGGGAGTTCGGCATGGCGGCAATGCTGAACGGCATTGCGCTGCATGGCGGCTTCCTGCCATTCGGTGGCACGTTCCTGGTGTTTTCGGACTATATGCGCAATGCGCTGCGCCTGGCGGCGTTGATGCGTCTGCGCGTTATTCATGTGCTCACCCATGACAGCATCGGCGTCGGCGAGGATGGGCCGACCCACCAGCCGGTGGAACATGTTGCCAGCCTGCGTCTCATTCCGAATCTCGATGTGTGGCGCCCGGCCGATACGCTGGAAACCTGCGTCGCCTGGCGTGCCGCGATCGAACGCCAGGACGGACCCTCCTGCCTCGTGTTGTCGCGGCAGAATTTGGAGCAGCATCCGGGCATCGAAGGCCGCGGCGCCATGGCGGCGCGCGGTGCCTACGTGCTGGGCGGGGCAGAAGTGAAACCCGCAATAGTGCTGATCGCCACCGGTTCCGAAGTGGCGCTTGCCATGGCCGCGCGCCGGTTGCTGGCCGCCAAGGGTGTCGTGGCCAACGTTGTCTCAATGCCCTGCATGGATGTTTTTCTGCGACAGGATCAGGCCTATCGGGATTCGGTGCTGCCGCCGGGCGTGAAGCGGGTGGCGGTGGAAGCCGGTGTTTCCGATATCTGGTACCGGTTCGTCGGGCTGGACGGCGCGGTGGTCGGCATGGATCGTTTCGGCGAATCGGCCCCCGCCGGCGTGCTGTTCAAGCATTTCGGGTTGACCGCCGATGCCGTGGTCGCGGCGGCGGAAGAAGTTTTAAGATAAGAAAGGCCTTCTTTTTTGAAAAAAAGAAGCAAAAAACTTTTGATCATTAGGCCTTGGCTGTGTGGATGCATGCGGCCAAGCACTGAGAGAAAAAGTCTTTTTGCTTCTTTTTCTTCAGAAAAAGAAGAATCTTGAAAGGAGTAAATCTATGGCCCTGGTTTCGATGCGCCAACTTTTGGACCATGCCGCGGAGCATGGCTATGGATTGCCTGCGTTCAATGTGAACAACATGGAGCAGATCCAGGCCATCATGCAGGCGGCGGACGACGTCAAAAGTCCGGTAATCCTGCAAGGGTCGGCTGGCGCGCGGAAATATGCCGGCGAGGCGTTTCTGCGGCATCTCGTGCTCGCGGCGGTGGAAACCTGGCCGCATATTCCGATCGTGATGCATCAGGACCATGGCGCCAGCCCGGCGGTATGTTTGCGCGCCATACGCAGCGGTTTCACGAGCGTAATGATGGACGGGTCGCTCAAGGAGGACATGAAGACGCCTGCGTCGTACGACTATAACGTTGCCGTTACGGCGAAAGTGGTGGAACTGGCGCATGATGTGGGCGTGACGGTGGAAGGCGAATTGGGGTGCCTCGGCTCGCTGGAATCAGGGGAGGCCGGCGAGGAGGATGGGTCGGGTGCGGAAGGCAAGCTGACGCACGATCAGATGCTGACAGACCCGGATCAGGCGGCGGATTTCGTGACCAGAACGGGCGTCGATGCGCTGGCGATCGCCATCGGCACGAGCCACGGCGCGTATAAATTCTCCCGCAAGCCGACGGGCGATATCCTGGCAATCGAACGCGTCAAACAGATACACGCGAAAATCCCCAACACGCACCTCGTCATGCACGGCTCCTCCAGCGTGCCACAGGAATGGCTCGCCATCATTCGCGAACATGGCGGGGACCTGAAGGAAACCTACGGCGTGCCGGTGGAGGAAATTCAGGAAGGCATCAAGCACGGCGTGCGCAAGGTGAATATCGACACGGATATACGCCTCGCGATGACCGGCGCCATGCGACGTCTCATGTCGACAAAGCGCGACGAATTCGACCCGCGAAAGTTTCTCACGGAAGCCGTGAAGGCGGCCAAGGAGCTGTGCGCGGCACGGTTCCAGGCTTTTGGGTCCGCGGGCCAGGCCGAACGGATCAAGCCAATTCCGCTCGAGCAGATGGCGGTATGGTACGCGCAAAAAGCGCTAAAGCGGGCGGCCTGAGGCAGGAAGGACGGATCTTCTTTTTCTGAAGAAAAAGAAGCAAAAAGACTTTTGCTCTTAACCCTTGGCTGTGGGCGACTCCGCGGCCAAGGTCCCCTGACCGCGAATGGGTGCAAGGACGCATTGATGCGTCCGACCAGTCCAAGGATGAGAGTTTTAGTCAAGGCTAGCGGCGCCGAGGTCAGGATCGGCTTTCA
Organism: Acetobacteraceae bacterium; assembly: GCA_035507235.1. GTDB lineage: Bacteria > Pseudomonadota > Alphaproteobacteria > Acetobacterales > Acetobacteraceae > CAJCIS01. Next base: position 248 of record DATJOH010000024.1, on the reverse strand, counting down.
TTTCGGTAGCGATCGCATTACGCTCATCCGCGAGCGGACCTTCATCCAGCATTTCCAGAAGCATCCACGAGGGGACAACGGCCATCATGCCGGTGTTGGTCCTGACCTGCAGAGCCTTTGGATTTTGAGGATTTACAGGCTGGAAGCTTTCATTACGAACTCATTCCCACATGTTAAGATAGCCCCAATCCACGCCCATTAGGAACGGCACCCAACTCGAACTCATGTTCGGGTGGCCGCGGCTACCT
>DATJOH010000023.1:0-6709 GCA_035507235.1 Acetobacteraceae bacterium | reverse complement strand
CGGCTGACCGCGCCATCCAGCGTCCATCGCCAGCCATGATATCGGCAGTAGAGAAATTTTGTCGACCCGAACGGCTGTTCCTTGATGACCCGGCCGCGATGCTGGCACACATTGTAAAAGCATTTTATCTTGTCAGGCGTCGTGCGCACGACAATCAACGGCTCGCCAGCGATTTCATAGGTCACATAGTCACCAGGATTCGGTATCTCCTCCTCTCGACACGCGATCTGCCACACTTTCGGCCACATGCGGTCGTTCTCTAGTCGCATGAACTCGGTCGAAATGAAGCCGTCCTTCGGCACGAAATCGTCGCGGATCAGGGCAGCGGAAAGCCTCGGTGTGTGGTTCATGCTGGTATCGCCATGCACAGGGGGGAGTTTACGGCGGGAAAGCGCGGCACGTCGTCGAACAGATTGGCGCCGGCCTGCGTCGGATACATATATTCCAGGTAATGTCCGAACAGATCCCGTCGATCGAGATAGGCATAGTGCATCAGGTCATGGAAATTGCCGCGCACCGGAATTGGCCGTCCGGTGCCCTCGATATCGCGGAGCGTCCGCAGCCACACATCCTCGCTTCGGATCAGGAAGCCCAAATGATGGTGTTTGGCCAGCACGCGCGGCTCGATCCCATCACGATAAACACCATCCGCTCCCCCGGCGGGCTCGATCAGTTCGATCTGCAAGTCACCGAGGAAAGCCAGGGCAAAATGACAACGCGCGATGCCGAGGCTGGTTTCGATCGATACGTCGCGATCAACGCGGAATCCCTTAGCGCCGAACCAGGCCCCGAATGCGCCGGCAGCGGCGGCGAGATCGGCCGTCACATAGGCAATCTGAAACACCGGCATGTCCATCATGCGGCCCTCGCAATTCTATCCGCCGGCGCAGGCGTTTTGTGAAACACGCCGCCCTTCATGACGGCGCGAATCCGTCGCGGATCGGCGACCGCCGCGGGATCGTTCGTCGGGTCGCCCTCGATCAACAGCACATCAGCGAGGCGGCCCGTTTCCAGCGAGCCGGCGCCCAGATTCATCGCCGCCGCACCATGCACCGTCGCCGCGCGTAACGCCTCCACCGGCGAATAGCCAAGATATGTTACGAAATGCGCCACGTCGCGCGCGTTCGTGCCGTTGGGTTGCCACGGCAAGCCATAATCGCCGCCAATCACCGCGCGGATGCCGCGGCGCCGGAGTTCCGTGTGCACCGCGATATTGGCTGCCATGGCGGCATCCACACCCATGCGGTCCAACATATCCCGCCCGAGCGGACTCTCGTGCTTCAGGGCATGGTAATAGCCGATGGTCGGGCCGACAAAAATCCGGTCCCGGGCCGCTTCCAGCAAATCCAGCGCCGCCTCGTCCGCGAAATCCGCATGGTGCAACAGCGTAACGCCTGCGCGCAATGCGCGCTTGATCGATTCCGCCGAACGCGCATGCGCGCACAGCAGCATGCCAAGCTCCGCCGCTGTACGCCCTGCCTCCTGCACCTCATCTTCGGCGAGCGTCGTCACCCGCCCACCAGGCCGCGGAAAAAAATCGTCGCCCGAAATATTCAGTTTCACAACATCCACGCCCTCGCGATAGCAGGTACGGATGGCACGTCGCATCTCCACCGGCCCATCCACCACCAGCGCGGCGACCGCCCGCCCCTGATGTGGTTGCGCCGTATCGTTGAGGCCGCCGGTTGCCGTCAGCGTTGGCGTGGAAGCCAGAATGCGCGGGCCAGGAATGCGCCCGGCGGTGATTTCGTTGCGTACAACGAGTTCGGTGCGCAGCTTCGGCGAGCCGGCGCCGATCACGCCGGTAAAGCCGGCATCCAGCAGGGTGCGCGCATTGTGCATCGTAATCAGCACGCTTTCCTCCGGCGGCGTATCCTCGATTTCGGTGGGATAGGTCACCATCGGGAAACTCAGATGGCCGTGCGCGTCGACCAGGCCGGGAATAAGCGTCGCGCCCTGGGCATCGACGCGCCGCGCGCTCACGCCGGAAAACTCGCCCGGCTGGCGTGACAGTCCGGCAATGCGCTCGCCCTGCACCAGCAGGTCCGCAAGCACCCGCGCATCGCGCACGCCGTCCCACACATGGCCGTTGACGAACAGAGTGGCTTCCATCGGCGCTCCTCCGCCGGCGTCTTGGGTGCCGGTCACGCTGGTAATCTAGGCCATCGGCAGCAGCCCGGCTTGTGCGCGGCAAGCACATGCTTAATGCACCTGGCGCATTGGCCTGCCTGCTTCACGCGGCGAAACGCGCCACATCGATCCGCTCGTCGCCGCCGGTGGCAACCAGAAAATCCACGAATGCGCGCACCCGCGGCGGCATGCCGGCGCGATGCGGGAAGAACACATGCACCTCCCCCTTGCCGAAGCGCGCGCGCAGTTCGAACGCCGGCAGCAAACTTCGCAACTGCCCGGCCAGCAAGTACGGTAGCGCCGCGTAACCATGTGCCGCCGTAATGCCGAGCCCGGCCGCGGCGGCCTGCACCACGCCATCGATCTGATCGAAAAACACCATGTCGCCACCGGGATGATATGTCACCGGCGGCTCTTCCGACGCGGCGCCCACGGAGTGGAACGCCCAGGAAACCAGCTCGCCGGTGCCAAGTCGCACATTGATGGCGTCATGTCCCGCGAGATCCGCGGGCGTGCGCGGCACTCCGCGTAGGTCCAGATAATCCGGGCTCGCCACCAGCACCAGTTGCGGTCGGCACAGCACCCGCGAGACATACGCCGCCTCATTCGGCACGCCATAGCAGACGCCCACATCAAAGCCGGCGGCGACCAGATTGTCGCGGTTATCATCGAAGCCGATTTCCAGCTGTATGTCGGGATATTCCGCGCGGAACTGCGGCAGACGCGGCAGAACGTAGAATTTCCCGTACGAATTCGGCAACGAAACCCGCAAACGCCCCGTCGGCTTGTTCCGGCTGGCGGCGAATTCCTCCATCGCGCGGGTCAGCGCATCCAACGTGCCGCCAACCGATTCGGCGAGTGCCGCGCCCTCCGGCGTCAAATGGAATTCACTCGTGGTGCGGTTGAACAGGCGCGCCCCGAGTTCCTGTTCCAACCTGGCAATGGCGCGGCTGACGGAAGTCGGTGCGACGCCGAGCGCGCGGGCCGCGGTGCTGAAGCCGCCCGCGCGAACGACTTCGCGAAAAACTAGCAGATTGCGGAAATCGTGCATCGCGGCCTTCGGCGACCAGGGGGGCTTTGCCCCCCTGGACCCCCCACCGGCGTGCCGTCGGCGTCGCTTGCGCTGCGCGGCACAGAATCCAATTCCGACGATAAGGCCTTAAAACAAACTATGGCCATAGCCGCCATCCACGCGAATGGTTTCTCCCGATACATAACTCGCGCGTTCCGAACACAGGAACGCCACAACGTCGCCCATCTCCTCCGGGCGTCCCCAACGCCCCATGGCGGTGAGACTCATCATCGCATCCTCGGTGTACGCGCCTTCATCCTGCATGTAGCTGCGCGAAAGCTCGGTGAGAAACGGCCCGGTCGCAATCGTGTTGGCGGTGATGCCCTGGCGGCCATATTCATGCGCCAGTGTTTTTATCAGCGCGGCAGCCGCGACACGCGTATTGCCAAGATACATAGGGTCCTCGACATGCGGCTCCTTCATGGCAATCGAGCCCATGACGACAACGCGGCCCCATTTGGCCGCCTGCATGGCCGGCAACAGCTCGCGCAGCAGATACACCACCGACATGATCCAGATGTCGTTGCCGCGCTGAAATTGCTCGTCCGTGGTCTGCGCGAAGCCGCGGGTACGGTCGCTCCAGGCCGGATTCACGACGAGAATGGCGGGATCGCCAAACACGCGCCGCGCCTCTGCGGCAATGCGTGCGGCGTCCGGCTTCCGCGTCAGGTCGGCAACCACGCCATGCGCCTCACCGCCGGCCGCGCGTATGCCGGCAACGGCAGCCGCAACAATCGCCGCCTGCCGTCCGGTCAGCACCACGCGCGCCCCCTCGCGCGCCAGCGCCGCGGAAATCGCCAAACCGCACCCACGGCTTCCGCCCCCAACGACCGCAACCTTGCCGCTAATGCCGAGATCCATCAGGCTCGCCTGCCGCGCGTGTCAAACGCCAGATGGGAAGGCGCCAACAACGGCGCGGCGGGTCCGCGGCGCACCGCCTCCGCGCCACCGTCCAGGAAAATCACCTGGCCGGTCATATAGCTGTTTCCCACGCTGAGCAGAAACGCCGCCAGCCGCGCAACCTCGTCGGCCTCTCCCCAGCGCCCGAGCGGCCTTGGTATGGCGTGGCGAACAATGTCCATCATGGCTGCGTCCTGCATCAGCCCGTGCGTCATTTGTGTCTGGATCAGGCCGGGAGCTATCAGATTCAGCAATATTCTGCTTCCGGCCCATTCCGGTGTGATGGCAGCCGCGCGGGCCCAGTGCACCAGTGCGGCCTTGGATGAGCTATAGACGGTAAAACTCTCGGAACGAGCTAACGACAGCGCCAGGGCTTCATCGCCGGCAAGGCAGGCGGCAACCACCGCGTCGTCCACAGGATCAATGGCAGCAATCGATGCAATGCCAACCGCGCGGGGCGCCGCGGACGCTGCCAGCAGCGGTCGCACGCCCTGCAAAGTGGCGATGGCACCGAAATAATTGACCGATATCGCGGCCGGGACCTGGGTGCCGATTCCCGCGCACGCGGCAACACCATCCAACACGCCGCCCGCCAGCGCCACCACACCCTCCAGGAGCGCTGCGCGACCGTCGGCGGTCGCCAGGTCGGCATTCACGTCAGCACCGCCGCGGTCGGCGGTAATGACGAAATGTCCTGATGCGCGCAACGTTTCCGTAAGCGCGCGGCCAATGCCTGAAGCGGCGCCGGTAATGAGAACGCGGCGCACCGTGGCCGCAGACGCCGCCGATGGTTCCGGCGTCGCGCGGCTCATGGCGCCTTGCATGAACGCTCCCCACTGCTTTCCGCCATGTTGGCGGAGAGCGCGCGCGCATGGAAGCAAGCCCCGCTTCTATCGGCAATCTGATGCTTCACCCGGCGCCCTCCCGGCATGTCGTGGCCGCTGGAATGACGTCCGCATGTGCATGTTGGGGATGCGCGATGTCGGTGTTCGACCTGTTTTCGCTGAAAGGCCGCGTCGCGCTGGTAACCGGCGCCTCTCGCGGGCTCGGCCGCGCCATGGCGGGCGGCCTGGCGGAAGCGGGCGCAACCGTCGTGCTGGCGGCGCGGGACAAATCGGGCCTTGAACGCGCGGCGGCGGAAATTCGCGCCGACGGCGGACCCACCGACATCGAGCCGTTCGAGCTTTCCGATCACGCGGCAGTGGAAGCAGCGGTCCCGGCGATCCTGGCGCGGCACGGCAAGCTGGACATTTTGCTGAACAACGGCGGCACCATTGAATGGGGACCGCTGACCTCTTCCACCCTGGAAGCCTGGGAACGCTGTTTCGATGTCAACGTGACCGCATCCTACCTGCTGGCACGCGAGGCGGCGAAGCCCATGGTGAAGGCAGGATGGGGCCGGATCATCAATATCGGGTCGTATGTTTCGGTGATCGGGCGCGAGCGGCTGGCGGCCTATGTGGCCAGCAAACATGCCGTCGCGGGCCTCACGAAATCCATCGCCGGCGAACTCGGCCGCCACGGCGTCACCTGCAATGCCATCTCACCCGGTTTTTTCGATACCGACATGGCGGCGCCCACGGTGCGCGATCCCGAACGCTCGGAAATTTTCCGTCGCGCCATCGCCATGGGCAGATTTGGCCGGCCGGAGGAAATGATCGGCGCGGCTTTGTTCCTGGCGTCGGAAGCATCATCTTACGTGAATGGCCACATGATCCATGTGGATGGCGGTGTGGCCGATGTGCTGTCGCTCCGGGTGGCCGTAAGCGGCTGAGGGCGCGAGAGGGTAAGGAAGGTGTTCTTTTTTGAAAAAAAGAACCAAAAAACTTTTACTCCTTGCGGGCAGCACAGGGTTCGCCGGGTTAAACGAAACGCCGGACGCCAGTGTCAAAAGTTTTTTGCTGCTTTTTTTCAAAAAAGAAGGCCTTTCTTCCTTTTCGCCAAATCTATTCACCAATCCAATTCAAACGCACAACACTATCACCAAAATCACCGTCACGGTTCTTCAGCGCGTCTTTCAGCCCGCGCTCGGCCATATCGTTCCGAAACCGCGCACGCCGTGGCCCGCGCGAAAGATGCGCGCGCGCATCAAGTTCGGTGGCCAGGCGTTGCAACGTCTGCGCGCCTGCCAGTTCCATGGCGAGATTCACCACCCGTTTGTGCGTCGCAAGAATGTCCGCATCGACGAGCGCGATGCGCTGCGCCAGCCGATCGGCTGCCACATCCAGCTCGTCGGCCTTGTAGGCGTCGAGCACAAGCCCGATGCGTGCAGCATCCCGGCCGAGAATCGTATCACCGGTGAACAGCAAACGCTTCGTCCATTGCGGCCCGCAATGATACATCCAGTGGTTGGAGGGCGGTGTGCCGTTGGCGCGCGCGGCGGGGAAACCGATCTTGCAATCTTCCGCGGCAATGACAATGTCACAGGAAAACGCGAGATCCGTGCCGCCGGCCAGGCAATTGCCATGGATCTTCGCGATCACCGGTTTGTGCAGGCTGGGAATGATGGCCAGCTTGCGCTGGGTCTGCTCCATCGTCCAGCAATCATCGTCGATCGTGCCGTTGGCGGTGCGATATTCTATCGCGTCCTCCCCGCTCGCCGCGCCA
>DATJOH010000022.1:0-15095 GCA_035507235.1 Acetobacteraceae bacterium | reverse complement strand
CGGCGCCGGCCAGAACGATGCCGCGAATTTGCTGAAGCCCGCGCTGGCGCGTGGCGAGTTGCGCAGCATCGCCGCGACCACCTGGGCGGAATATAAAAAATATTTCGAAAAGGACGCGGCGCTGACAAGGCGCTTCCAGGTGGTGAAGGTGGAGGAGCCGGCCGAAGCGATGGCGATTGCCATGGTGCGCGGCCTGGTGCCGACGCTGGAAAAACACCACAAGGTGCGCATCCTGGACGAAGCCGTATCGGCCGCGGTGAAATTGTCCGCGCGCTATATTCCGAGCCGGCAATTGCCCGACAAGGCGGTGAGCCTGATCGATACCGCCTGCGCCCGCGTCGGCATGAGTCAGGCAGCCGAGCCGGCGTTGATGGAAGATCGCCGGCGGCGCATTGCGCTCGCGGATACCGAACTTGGCATACTCGCGCGCGAGGAAGCGGCCGGCGCCGACCATTCGTCGCGGCAGGAAGCGCTGCAGACGGAGAAGAAGCAGGCGGAGGATGAGCTCGCCGAACTGACCACGCGCTATGAGGCGGAGAAAAAGATCACCACCGACATTGCCGCGGCGCTGCTGGAGACCGATAAGGGCGGCGAGGAAGCCGCCGCGGCACGCGAAAAACTTGTGTCGCTCAGCCAACAGCTTGCCGAGCTGCAGGGCGAGGCGCCGTTGATTTTCCCCACTGTCGACGCACAGGCGGTGGCGGAAATCGTCGAAAGCTGGACCGGCATTCCGGCGCGCCGCATGCGTGCCGACGAAATCCGCAGCGTGCTCAATCTCAGTACCACCCTGAAGGAAAGGGTGATCGGCCAGGACCACGCGCTGGAAGCTGTCGCACAGGCGATACAGGTTTCCCGTGCCGGCCTCACCGATCCGCGCAAGCCGATCGGTGTGTTTCTCATGGTCGGCACTTCCGGCGTCGGCAAAACCGAAACAGCGCTGGCGGTTGCCGAGCTGCTGTATGGCGGCGAGCAGAACGTCACCACCATCAACATGACCGAGTTCAAGGAAGAGCATAAGGTCAGCCTGCTGATGGGATCGCCGCCCGGCTATGTCGGCTACGGCGAAGGCGGTGTGCTGACCGAGGCGGTGCGGCGGCGGCCCTATTCGGTGATCCTGCTGGACGAAATGGAGAAAGCACACCCCGGTGTGCAGGATATTTTCTTCCAGGTGTTCGACAAGGGCAATATGAAGGACGGCGAAGGCCGCGACATCGATTTCCGCAACACGGTCATCATCATGACCTCCAATGCGGGCACCGATCTGATCGCGAAATTATTCGCCGATCCCGAAACCGCGCCGGATCCGGCGGCGCTTTCCGAAGCCTTGCGGCCGGAACTGCTGAAATGCTTCAAGCCGGCGTTTCTCGGCCGCCTGCAGGTGGTGCCCTATCTGCCGCTGTCCGACGACATCATCCGCCGCATTACGGCGCTGCAATTGAAGCGCGTGCAGAAGCGCGTGTGGGAAAGCTACCGCGCCAGCTTCGAGTATGAACCCGAATTGATCGAGACGATTGCCGCGCGCTGCACGGAAAGTGCTTCCGGCGCCCGCAACATCGAATCGATCCTGTCGCGTGGCCTGCTGCCGGAACTCTCCGCCGAGCTGCTGGCGCGAATGGCGGAAGGCCACGCGGTAAACAGCGTCACCGTTGGCATCACGCCGGAGCAGAATTTCCGCTACGTGATCCAGTGACCATTTGTTTGTGTTTTTACAGGGAAGGACAATGAGATGGCTATTTATATGAAATTCGGCGGCATCCAGGGCGACGTGACGGCCGCCGGCCACACGGGCTGGATCGAACTGAACTCGCTGCAATGGGGCGTCGGCCGCGGCGTTTCCTCGCCCACCGGCTCGAGCGCCGATCGTGAATCGAGCGCTCCGAGCGTGAGCGAAGTCACCGTCACCAAGGACCAGGATACGTCGAGCGACGGGCTGCTGACCGAGGCCTTTACCGGCGACGGCGGCGGCAATGGTGCCACCGTGCAAATCGACCTGACGCGCACGCAATCCGGTCAGCTCGTCGTTTTCCAGACGATTACGCTCAGCAACGTCATTATGAGCGGTTATTCCACGAGCTCCGGCGGCGATCGGCCGAGCGAAAGCCTGTCGCTCAATTTCACCAAGATCGCCGTGACCAACACGCCGATGAAGCCGGACGGCACGACGGGTTCGCCGTCCACCACCACCTACGATCTCGCGCAGGCGAAGACGGTTTAATGATGTAAGCAAGGCCCAGGGTCATTTCTGCCCCCTGGTCCTCGCGAGGGCCATCAGGCCAAATCTTCGGTTTTGGCATGGTGGCCCCAGGCCTCCACATTTTGTACTCAGCCGCGCGGTCGAAATAAAACGGGGTCTGGGGCCTAAGGCCCCAGCGGGGTCCAGGGGCAGAGCCCCTGGCCGCCGGAGGCGCTTTCTTGTTACATTCCGATCAATCTGCTAAAGAGCCGTTCCACTTAGGCGGCGCCAAGCACGTGACCATCCGACCCGCAACACCGAAGCGCGCGCCCTGGACGGGTGCCTGTTTGTTGCTGGCGCTCGGCGCGCCTTTCGCACACGCACAAGTGATTACGCGCGCGCCCGGCATTCCGCCGATCAATCCCGGCTCGCCGTTGCCCGGCATACAGCCGGCGCCGCAACCGGGCCCGGTGCCGCCGGCGGTGCGCGGGCCCACCGGGGTCGCGCCCGCCATCGTGCCGCAGAACCAGAATCTCGCCATTTCGGATGCCGCCATCATCGGCAACACGGCCTACAGCGACGCCGAACTCGCGCCCTATCTCAAGGGCCTGACCGGCCCGGCCGTGCCCTTGCAGGCGATCGAGGATGCGCGCGCCGCGATCCTGTCGCGCTATCGCCTGGCCGGCTATACCTACACCACCGTGCGTGCGCGCATCCACGACACGCATTTGCGCATTACCATTACGGAGCCGCACATCGTTGCGGTGAAGCTGAGCCAGGATATCGGCCCGGCCGGCGTACAGGTGCTGCGGTTCCTGAATAACCTCGCCGATGGCAGGCTGCTCACCGAGGCGGACCTGGAACGTTTTGTCCTGCTGTCGAACGACGTTCCCGGCGTCACGGTGCATGCCGTGCTCGATCCCTCGCCCACCGATCCGGGCGCATTGACGCTGCGCGCCGTGGTCAGCCGCCAGGCGGTGAGCGGCAGCCTGACCGCCGACAACCGCGCCTTCCGCGATACCGGACCGATCGAATTCCTCGGTGTCGCGGACTTCAACAGTTTTACCTCGCTGGGCGAGCGAACCGAGGTATCCCTCTACCATACCAGCAACAATACCGACAATTTCGGCCAGATGGCGGAGGAGTTCTTCATTGGCGGCTCCGGCCTCAAATTTCGCATCTATGGCGGCGCCGGCGAGGCCAATCCCACCGGGCCGCTGGCCTCCGTCGGGTATGACGGCGTTACCCGCGTCTTCGGCTTCTCGTTCTCCTATCCGTTCATCCGCTCGCGCCGCCAGGATCTGACTTTCGCGGCCCAGTTCGACGGCGAGGAATCGGACATCGCCGAATTCGCCCGCCGCGCGACTTTCGACAGTCTGCGGATTTTGCGCGGCGACGCACGCTACCGGCTTGGCGACATCTGGCTTGGCCCCGGCATGGACGCGCAAACCCAGGCGGAATTGACCCTGAGCCAGGGGCTGCCGATCCTGGGCGCCGAACCGAACACCAGCACCCAGCTTGCACGCCTCAACGAGCGGGTCGATTTCACCAAGATCAATGCGCGGCTGGACCGGGTGCAGGATTTGTTCAGCCCCTATGTCTATAACGGCGTCGCCGCCCATGTGCAGTTGGAACTCGCCGCGGAAGGCCAGTACAGCCGCAATATCATACCGCCGGAGGAAGAATTCTACCTCGGCGGCCCCGAATTCGACCGCGGCTATTATTACGGTGAGGTCACTGGCGACAGTGCGCTCACCACCAAGATCGAGCCGCAACTGGTCACCGCCCTGCCGACCATCCCGCACACGTCCATCGTGCCGCAAGCCACGTTCTATGGGTTTTACGATTGGGGCGAGGCCTGGGAAAACCAGAAAACCGATATCGGCCATACGCTGCGCTCCATCGGCGGGGGCGTGCGCGTGGCGGTTGGCGATCATATCGAAATTAATCTGGAAGGCGTGAGCCGCCTGGCCCGCAATCCCACCGGTCAGGAAATCCCAGGCGCGCGCTTGAAATCTTCCGCATTTTACTGGCAGGTGGTCGGCAGGTTCTAGTGGTCAAACTCCTACACACGAGTATGCCAATTTACAGGTAAGCACAAAAGCAAGCAGTTCTTTTTTGAAAAAAAGAAGCAAAAAACTTTTTTCTGTTTGGAGCAGCCCAGTGGCTCACAGCCTTGAACCGGGACGCGGCGCGACAGGAGCAAAAGTTTTTTGCTTCTTTTTTTCAAAAAAGAAGAGCTTCCTTGCTCTGCTTGGAACAGTACCAAGTGTTGGATTTTGACGACTGGCGGTGGGCAAGTCCCGCCGCGGGAGGCAGAAATGGCGAAGTCCCGTAGACGCACACAGCAATCGACTTCGCGGGACATGCTCGCTGCGTTGCCCCGGGTGCGGCTTTCCCGCGCGCGGCTGTGCGCCGGCACGGCGCTGCAGGCGGCCTCCCTGCTGCTTCTCGCGCCACAGGTCGCGGCCCAGCCGGCGCCCAACACGCGACCCAGCGGCGGCCAGGTCGTCGCCGGCTCGGCGACGATCGGCGGCAACGCGTCCACCACGCTCATCAATCAACGCAGCGGCAGCGCCATCATCAATTGGGGCAGCTACAATGTCGGTAGCGCCCAGACCGTGCAATACGCGCAGCCGAATGCGCAAAGCATCACGCTGAACCGTGTGCTCAGCGCGCAACCTTCGCAAATCGCCGGCCATATCATTGCCAATGGCCGGATTGCCATCGTCAATCAGTCGGGCGTGTTTTTCTATCGCGGCGCCACCGTCGATACGGCGGGCCTGGTGGTTTCGGCGGCGGGCATTACCAACCAGGATTTCATGGCCGGCCGGATGGTGTTCTCGCAGGCACCAAATCCCGGCGCGACAGTCAGCAATGCCGGCAACATCACCATACGCCAGGCCGGGCTCGCCGCCCTGGTGGCGCCGCAGGTGGCCAATTCCGGGGTGATTTCGGCGCAACTTGGCCGCGTCGTCCTCGGCGGCGCGGCCACCTTCGCGCTCGACATGAACGGCGATGGCCTGGTGGCCCTGAACGTGACTGGCGAGGTCACGCAAGTGCAGATCGGCAACGCCAAAGTGCCGGCGCTGGTCACCAATATCGGCACCATCCTCGCCCCCGGCGGCACGGTGGTGCTGACCGCCGCCGCGGCTGACGGGCTGGTGCAGAAAATCATTTCCGCCGGCGGCACGATCGCCGCGCCGACGCAAGGTGCCACAACCGGCCGCGTGCTGGTGTCCGGCGTCGGCGGCGATGTGGAAATCGACGGCACTGTTTCCGCCGTCGGCACCGCCACCGGCACCAGGGGCGGCCAGATCGAGGTCAGTAGCGATCATAACGTCACCGTGGCGGCCGGCGCCACCGTGGATGCCTCTGGCGCCGCCGGCGGCGGCCTGGTCGCCATCGGCACCACCGCCACCTACGCCGCGACCGCGCCGTACGGCCAGGCGAGCCTCACCGCCGCCAACACCACCATCGCCGCCGGCGCAAGCGTGCGCGCGAATGCGCTGCAATCCGGCCATGGCGGCCGCATCGCCGTTGCCGCCACCAACGCAAACCTCGTCGATGCGGTGGTGTCGGCGCATGGCGTCGGCGCCGGCGGCAATGGCGGGGATGTGCTGCTGATCGGCCGCGGCCTGGTGGTGAACGCCACCCCCGATGTCAGCGCCGCCGCCGGCGCCAAGGGCATCGTGCTGCTGCCGGTCACCGGCGACACCACGATTTGCGATTCCGGCTGCACCATTTCCTACGCGACTTTTTTCAAGAACGCGCTCGCCTCAAAGGGTACTTTCACCGTCGTGAACGGGTCGCTCACCTTTGATCCGTCCGCCGACAGCACCACCAGCGAAAGCATCAATTTCGCAACAATGGGTGGTGGCAAACAGCCATTTGCCGGCGATATCGTCATCAATTCTGGCACCGATCTGGTCGCCGCCAGCATCGATGCCTCGGCGGCCGGCAGCCTGATCGTGCTCGGCACGTTGCAAAGCACCAGTGGCGTCATGAGTCTCACGGCGGGCAGCCTGCTTGCCCCCGGCGCCGGTGATGTCATTACGGAGGATGGCGAAAGCGGTGGCAACACGCCGCAATCGCCCAGCGGCACGATCCTCGCCGACAGCCTCGCCTTGACGGCGAAAAACGGCAATATCGAGCTCGACCAGTCCACCAATCAGATCACCACGCTGCTTTCCGCCACTGCGGACGGCACGCTGACCCTGATCGATAATGCGGCACTGACGATCGCCGGCGCGGTCAGCGCAACGAATGTCTCGATCACCACCACGCTCGCCGCCGGCACCGGCAGCCGCGACATTACCGATAATGGCAGCATTACCGGTTCGGCCACCAACGGCGAAATCATTCTGGATTCGGCCGGCAATCTCGCCATCAACAATGTGCTCACCGCCGGCACCAAGACGGTCGGCGGCTTCATCGACCTGGTCGCGGAGAACGGCGACATTACCGAAGGTGCCGGCGGCGGCATCAATGTCGTGCTGCTGCAGGCAGCGGCGAGCAGCACGGCTGCCGGCAGCGGCAACGTCTCCTTGACGAATGCAGCCGGCAACACGATCGGCTTTCTCGTCGATGGCAGCGCCGCGGGCGATTTCCTGCTGGATAGCGGGCAGGCGCTCAATGTTCAGGGCGATATCACATCCGGCACATTGACCGGCTCGCTCTCCACGCTGGGCTTGCAGGCGCCCACGCTCAATCTGCTGCTCGGCACCGATGGCCAGACCTATTCGCTTGCCAGCAATGGCGGAACGATCGCGCTTGCCGCCGATCATTACAGTCTCGATGGTTTCGTCGATGCGAATGTCATCGGCACCAGCGGCACGGGTGAGGTCGCGTTCGATGTCTTCACCAAGGGCAATACGCTCAGCCTCGCCACCGGCGGCAATTTCGGCAAGCTTGGCTTCGGCACGCTTTCGGCCGGCACGCTGGTGCTTGGCAGCACCACCCATGCCACCGGCAATACCGGTTCGCTCAACATCAACCAGTCGCTGCCCGGCACCACCGGCATCACCACGCTCGGTATCTACAGCACCGGCAATATATCCGAGGCCGCCAACACCAGCATCGCGGTGGCCAACCTGTTCGGCGCGGCGGACGGCAATATTTCGCTCCTGAATACCGGCACCGGCACCAATCAGATCGACACGATCGCGGCCCCCGGTCTCATCGGCAACGCCGGCGTGGATCTCGTCGATAACAATGCCCTGACGGTTGCCGGCAACGTTGCCGGCGCCAACGTTACGCTGCGGACCCTTGGCAGCCTCACGGAAAATGCCGGCACAGCGATCGACGCCACCAGCGCTAGCGGCAGCGTCATCATCGTTGCGAATAGCGGCGATATATCGCTGCTCGGCACGACCATGGCCGGCACGCTCGGCGGCGGCGGATATAGCGGCAGCGTGCTGCTCCTTGCCGAGGCCGGCGACATTACCGAAACCGCCGCCGGCAGCGCCACGGCGAGCGGCGCGATCCTCACCGGCACGCTGGCGGCCAACGCCGTCGCGGGCGGACAGACCGCCGGCGCCATCGATCTCGAAGGCGCCAATCAAATTGCCTCGGTAACAATTGGCAGCCTCTCGAACGGCGGCGTAACACTGGCCGGCCTCACCGCAACCGGCAATGTCACGCTCGATGACGCGCAATCGCTTGTCCTGACGAATGCAACGGTCGGCGGCAGCACGACCGCCAACGTGACGATCGACCTCAGCGCCGGATCGCTGACGCAACAAGGGGGGACGATTCTCGCCGGCGCGAGCCTCGGCGCGGTGTCGCTCACCGCGCTGAACGGCATTGCCATCGGCGGCGCGGTCCAGGCTGGCAGCAATACATCCGGCGTTTATGACGGCAATCTGGCGCTCACCGCCGGCGGCACCGGGGTGAATGCCAATCTCACGGAAAGCGCCGCCGGCACGCTGCTCGCCGGCACGTTGCAGGCGGATGCGACGGGCGATGTCGGTCTGGGCACGGCAGCCGGCACGCCGCTCAACCAGATCGCGACCCTGACACAAGGCAGCGCCGGCGGCAGCTTCCTGCTGACTAATGCAACGGATCTTACCGTTTCGGGCCCGGTGAGCGCGGGCAGCGCGGAAATCGCGGGCGACACGATGCTGCTGCTGGAAGTCGCGGCGCCTGGCACGCTGACGCTGGACAGCACGGCAAATCTCACCAGCGATCCCACCGGCAGCCTCGGCACGATCGGCCTGCGCGCCGATAATTTCGCCCTCGCGGGCGTCTTGAACGCCGGCACGCAAGGCGAAATCGCCTTCGATGTGTTTACCCAGAACGGCGAGTTGCTGATCGGCCCGAACGATAATTTCGGTTCCAACGGTTTTGGCAATTTCACCGCCGGCACGCTGGTGCTCGGCGGCCTGAATGATATGCCCGGCCGCACCGGCACGCTCGTCATCGCAACGACTCTCTCGATCGCCGCTGATCTCGGCCTGTTCAGCAACGGCGCGATCCTGGAACAGCCGTCCGGCTCGATTACCGCGACCTCGCTCTATGGCGAGGCCGCGGGCAATATTTCGCTGACCAGCAACGCGGCCGGCACGGTCAACGAAATCGGCGCCATCATCGCCGCCGGTGACGGCAAAGGCCTCGTCAGCACCGGCGGGGCGCTTGATTTCGCGGATTCCAGCGGCCTCGCTCTCGGTGCGGGCGCCACGCTTTCCGCCGGCGGCGGCGATCTTTCCCTGCTGCTCGCAGGCGATTTTGCCGAAGCCGCGACGGGCCTGGTCGCCGCTACCGCAACCAATGGCCTGGTGCTGATCGACAGCACCGGCGGCAATATCGATCTCGCCGGCACCGTCCAAGCGGGCAACGCCGGTGGCGGCACGCTTGCGCTCTCCGCCGCCTCCGGCGACATTACCGCCGGCGGCACGCTGCTCGCCGGCACCCTTGCGGCGGATGCGGCCGCGGGCATCGCCATCACCGGCACGACCAACAATGTCGCCGCCATCGATCAGGTTGCGATCGACAACGCGGCGCTTGGCCTCGCCTTCACCTTGCAAGGCCTAACCGCCGGCACGGGTGCGGCGTCGCTGCGCGACGATGCGTCGCTGACGCTCACGAACGCACAGGTCAGCGGCACCAGCGTCGCGATCGACCTGATCGACGACACCGGCGCGCTCGCGGGGTCGCTGACGCAAAATGGCGGCCTGATGTCCGCGACCGGCGCCACCGGCGCGCTCGCCCTGCAGGCGATATCCTTCGCGCAACAAAATGGCGCCGTCGCGCAAACCGCCGGCGGCGACATCAGCGTTACCGGCGGCGTCAGCCAGGCAGGCGGCAGCTCCCTTGCTGGTGACAATCTTACCATCGACGGCGCCCTGACCCAGAACGGCAGTTCCATCAATACGGGCGGCGATATTCTCGTAACGGGCTCGGTCAGCCAAACGCACGGCGTGCTCGCCGCCGGCGGCACGCTGACCATCACCGGCGCCTCGGTGATACAGACACAGAATTCGCAAATTACCGCCGCCGATGCCGCCTATCTCCTGCTCGGTATATCGCCGCCGGCACCTGGTGACGTACCGGCCCCTGCGGGCTTCAGCCAGGACGCCAGCAGCGTCATTGCCACCGCGGCCGGACCGCTGGTGATCGACACCGCCGCCGGCGACATCGATTTTGCCGGCACGCTGCGCGCCGGCACGCTGAACGGTAGCGCCTACACCGGCACGCTCGCGCTGATTTCCGAAGCCGGCAGCATCAATGGCCCCGGCACCGCGCTCGCCGGCACGCTAGGCGGCAGCGCTTTTGGTAGCCTGCTGCTCACCGGCGGCAACAATATCATTGCGGCGGTGACGCCGCTGACCCTTACGGATAACGCCGAGGGTTATAGCCGCAAGCTCGCCGGTCTCGCCGCCGTCGGCCAACTCACGCTGAATGACGCGAGCACCGTCGGCCTCGATGCCACCGGCGGCACCATAACCGGTGGCGCAACGACCATCGCCCTGCTATCCCCCGCGACGCTCCTGACGCAAACAGGTGGATTGATTGCCGCGGTCAATGGCGATGTCGCCATCGACGCTTCGCTTGCACAAACCAACGCCGCCGCCGTCACCGCGGCCAACGGCAATGTCGCCATCACGGGCAATCTTGGCCAAACCGCGAGTTCACTGACGGCCGGGAAGAACGTTACGATTTCCGGCGCCGTCGAGCAGGCCGCCGGCTCGAGCGTTGCCGCCAGCGGCGATGTCACCATCGGGAACGGCGCCACCCAGTCCGCCAGTGCCATCACCGCCGGCGGCAGCCTCAGCATCGTTGGCGCGAGCGTCACGCAAGCGGCAAATTCGACGCTATCCGCAACAAATGGCGCCTACCTTGTGCTCACCGACGGGTTTGCCCAGGACGCTACCAGCGCCGTGCTTGTCACCGGCCGCGCCGCGCCCCTGCTGATCGACAGCACCGGTGGCGACATCGCGTTTGCCGGCACCCTCTCCGGCGCGACCATTGCGCTCAACGCGCGCGGCGGCAGCATCACCGGCACGCTCGCCGGCAGTTCCAGCGGCACGCTGCTCGCAACCACGCTCGCCGCCAGCGCCGCCGGCAGCATTTCGCTCGGCAACGCGGCAAACGCGGTCGCCGCCATCGACCCCGTTACGATCACCAATGCAAATCTCGGCTACAATCTGACCCTGCAGGGTTTGGTCGCCGTCGACGATGTGCTGCTGAACGATACAATCTCCCTTGCCATCGGCAGGCAACAGGCAGCGGCTTTAGTGCAGGGCGCCGACGTCACCCTGACCTTGCCCGGCCCCGCCGGCACGCTCAGCGAAACAAACAGCCAGATCGCTGCGACTGGGGGCAATGTCGTCCTGCAAGCCGCGAATTTCATGGCGCAAAACGCCGCCACCACGGCGTCCGAGACGGTTTATGTCGAGGATGCCGCCACCAATCTGGCCGCCGGCACGCTCAGCGGCGGCGCGGGCGTCGTGTTGCTGGACGGTGCCGGCCTCACTGCCGACGCCGCCAGCCGGATCGCCGCCGGCAACCTTGTGCTGATCGATGAACTCAGCGGCGACATCAACATTGCCGGCACCGTCCAGGCCGGCAACCTCGCCGCCGGCGCCTACACCGGCACGCTGGCCCTCATCGCCAGCGCCGGCAGCCTCCTCGATAGCGGAACGATTCTCGCGGGCACGCTTACCGGCAGCGCCGCCGGCAGCCTGGCCCTCACCGGCAACGCAAATAATTTCTCCGCCATTGACGCCTTCACCTTCGCGGATCAGGTGCAAGGCACGGTGCAGCTCGCGGGCCTCACCGCCGCCGGCGCGCTCACGGCGAACGACGCCGCATCACTCACCGTGGGCGTGAATGCCGCCAACGGTGCCGCAACGATTTCCGGCCAGACGGTCGCCCTCGCCATCGGCGGCGATGTCACGCAATTCGGCGGCCACATCACCGCCACCAACGGCGCGCTGGCGCTTACCGCGGGAAGCCTCGCGCAATCCCTCAACGCGGCCATCAATGGCAGTACCGGTGCTTCGCTCACCCTCGCCGGCGATCTGACGCAGGAGGCCGGCAGTTCCATCACGAGCGGTGGCGACCTCGCCTTTTCCGCCGCCAATATCCAGCAAGGCGGCGCCATCATCGCCGCCGGCGCCGCCACCATCGACGCCACCGGCGACGTGACCCAGGCCTCCGGCGCGCAACTCACCTCAGGCGGCGCGCTCGCCCTCACCGCAAACGGAACCATCACGCAACAGGCTGGCGCGACGATCGCCAGCACCGGCGGCAATGTCACGATCCGCACGGGATCGCTCTCGCAACAAGGCGAGATCGCGGCCGCAAATCAGTTAAGTATCACCGGCACCGGCGATTTCGCGCAGTTCAATAACGGCGTACTGCTTGGGACCAACGGCGTCACGCTCGATTTCGCCGGCGATTTCGCGCAATCGAATCCCGGAACGATCGCCAGCGCCGCCGGCAATATCTTCGTCAACGCCGGCAATATCAGCCAATCGGGCCAGATCGATGCGGCCCGCACGATCGTCGTCTCCGGCACCGGTGGCTTCGCGCAGTCGGATGGCGGCACGCTGCTTGCCGGTGGCGCCGTCGCGATGACCCTCGGCGGCGCCTTCAGCCAGACCGGCGGCAGCGCCATCACCGCCGCCGGCGGCAACATCATCGTGCAGGCAGCCAGCTTCGATGTTGCCGGCAATATCGCCGCACCTGGCATCTTGTCCTTCACCAGCGGCAGCGGCGGCCTCACCGAAGGCGAAGGCGGCGATATCGAAGGTGCGAGCGGTGTCGCGCTCACGCTCGCCGGCGGCTTCACACAGAACGCGCTCAGCACCCTTGCCAGCCAGGCTGGCAATGTTACCGTTGCCGCGGCCAATTTCACTCAAGGCGGCAACATTACGGCCGCCGACGCCATCAATTTCACCGGCGCCGGTTCCTTCCTGCAAACGGCAGGCGCCCGCATGGATGCCGGAACATCGTTAGCCATCGCCGCCGGTAATTTCTCTCAGGCCGGCATCATTGACGCTGTCGACGCTGTCAACTTCACCGGCCCAGGATCGTTCCTGCAAGCTACCGGCGCGCGCATCGATGCCGGCACCGCCGTGGCGATCTCCCTGCAAACCGGCGATTTCACGCAGGAAACCGGCGCGATGATCGGCGCCGATACCACCACCGACGCCGGCCTGCTCACCATCAATACCGGCGGTTCCGTTTCATTGTCCGGCACGCTCGCCGCCGGCACCATCGGGATCGGCGTCGGCGGCAAAGCGGCGCCGCGCCGCGTCACCTGGAACAATAATACGATCGAAACCGGCTCCTCCCTCCCGGCCACCCGCAAAGTGGCCGCGCCGATTACCTTCGGCACCGGGCGCGGCGTCTTCGTCGAAGCGGGCGGCTTCACCCAGACCGGCGAAACAAAAGTAACACCCCTCGGCGACCCCCGCGCCACCATACAAATAACCCTCGCCGGCAATGCCGGCACGGTCGCCTTCACGCCAGGCTTCAGCACCACCAGCGGCCTGATCGCGCCGGAAGCCGCTCTCATTCTTGACCTAAAACAGAATGGCAGCGCCACCGGCAACATCGATGTCGCCAGCCTCAATGTTTTCTACACCGGCTTCCTGCCGCCACCCACCGGCTTCGCGCACCTCACCGGCCTCATCGCCGGCCTGCCGGGCTTCGCCGCCGCCGCCGAGGGCTTTACCCATCTCATTCCTGGATCGCGCTATGAAATCAATAATTGCCCGATCCAGTCGGTGAACTGCATCCTGCTGTCGCCCATCCTGGTGCCGCTCAACAACCCGGTCGCCGACGTCCAGGCGTTCGTGCTTCGTCCGGACGACGACGATGACGATCTGATTCTGCCGAATGTCGGCGAACAGGATTACTGATGCGCCCGCGCCACGCCTTCCCTGCCTCCGCTTTCGCCCTCGCCCTGCTCGCGAGCTGCGCCACGCCGCCAAAGGACGCGTACAGCAACGCCGGCGCCAACATCGCCGCCGCCGCGGTATCGCTCGGCAATAATAGCGCCGGCGAGGCCTGCACGCAGAATGTCTCCGGCGCCGGCCAGTACCAGGTCTATTGCGGCACCTGGAAACGTCCCAGTGCCCGCCTGCAACGGCAAAAAGCCGCGAACGCGGACCTCGCCACCCTCGCCACCAACAGCCCATGGCGCCGCGAGCTGGATAATAGTTTCGAATGCGGCCCGCCGACGCCCGCAACCTTGCAAACCGGCCCCGCGGTCATTCTGCATTGCAGCCGCCTGCTCGAGGGTTTTCCGCAACTCGCCATTGTCGCCCAGGTAGATAATGACGTCTGGCTGGCCGATGGCGTGCCGGCGGCCGCCCCCGTCATCGAGCGTGCCATCGCCCTCGATTCCGGCCGCATCAGCGCCGCCAATCTTGGCACCGTTACCGAAAGCCCCGGCCTTGCCGCCGTGCGCCTGGCCAGCCGCGCCGCCTCCGCCGGCGACATGGCGGCATTCGATGAGGCCATGAAAGAAGCCGCGCGCGCCAATCTGGAAGGCGATTTCGCTGCCGCGGAAGATGCCTATCGCACCACGCTCACCGTGCAGCGCCGCGTGCTCGGCGCCGACGCGCCGGAAACTGCGCGCACACTCGCCTTGCAGGCGCTGCAAGTTTCCAACCTCAATCGTTTTCCCGAAGCCAACGCCATGTTCGCCCGCGCCGAGGCGCTGGCAGCACCCGCCGGCCTCGCCGAGGATTCCGCCCTGCCGCTCGTCTGGCATTACGAGGGCCTGAATCTTCTGAACCAAAAACGCCCCGCCGAGGCCCTCGTACTGCTGAAACGCGCCGAAACCGCCTATCTTCGCGTCGCCCCCGCCGCCGCCGATGCCGGTTCCCGTTACGGCAGCGTCGTGCCGCTCGACCGCCTCTCCCAGGCTGCCGCCCTTGGCGTCGTCGAAACGAAACGCGAGCAGGCCGTCGCCTACCGCATGCTCGGCGACAACGGCGCCGCTACCCGTGAAACCCAGGCGTCCGCGGCCTATTTCCGAAATTACGGCCTGCACTCCCTGCGCGCGACCGCGCGGATCCTGCGCACCTCCGCCGCCGTCGATACCGCCGCCGATCGGCCCGCCGCGGCACTCGCCACCTGGGAGCGCGCCGCCGACCAATTCGGCAAGGCGCTGCCGGGCAGCCGTTCTTATGCCGAAACACAACTGCTTCTCGCGGCACAACTCGCGGCGCATGACCAGATCCCGGCGGCGCGGCAGGCCTGCGGCAAGGCTGAACATGTGCTGCGCGGCGCCACCGCCGGCGTCAGCGCCGAAAAACTCAGGCCCTGCCTCAATCTTCTGGAAGCCGCCGCGCGTGGCGGCGACCAGAAAGCGGCCGCCGACATGTTCGCCCTCGCCGAACTCGCGCAAGGCGGCACCACCAGCCAGCAAATCGCCCTCGTCAGCGCCCGCCTCGCCGAAAACAAG
>DATJOH010000021.1:0-4216 GCA_035507235.1 Acetobacteraceae bacterium | reverse complement strand
TGTCCGCACGGCGGCCCCATATCACGACATCGGCACCTTGCCTGGCGCAGCCTTGCAGAAAGCCAAGGCCGATGCCGCTGTTGGCGCCTGTGGCTAAAACTACCTTGCCGGTGAGGTCGAATAGACCGCGAGTCATGTTCTGCCACCTCCGAAATGAACACCTTTCTTACTTGCTACTTTTGGGTATTCCTTCAGGTAATCAGCGAAATAGGGTTTAAGATCGCTATCCGAGAATCCCCATTCGCTAAGCGCATAATCGTGTGTGCCGAAGCGGCCTTGCGGATTGTTGGCGAGCCAAGTGTGCATGCCCTGCTCTGCCGCCTCGGTCCACTCATCGCCAAGCCATGTGTAGAGTTCTTTCATTTGGGTCATCGGATTATCGAGCAGGTTGTCATAGTAAAGGTGATAGATGTCGTCGGGCCGTTCGCGGCACATTTCGAGCGGGCGCGAAAGGTGCAGGGCGAGCTGGAGCGGGAAGCGCTCGCGCATGTAGGGGATATCGGGGTGTTTGTTGAAGATTGGCCGTGACATGCCGCGCATGCTCATGGACGAGGCGAAGGCCGCGTATGGGTCACGGTGCGTCCAGATTACTCTCGCGTCGGGAAAGGTTCTGAACAAGGTGCGGATGAAAAGGGAGTCGGAGGGCATTTTCAGTACCCACCGGCCCTTGTTGGTTGATTGCAGGATCTGCAGCACGCGCTTGCGGTGCGCGAAGGCGGAGGTGAGGTCGCAGAATAATATCCAGTCGTGATAAGTGGGAGTGCTGGAAAGCACTGCCAGCATGAGGGATTTGAAATCCTGCGCCATCAAATGCACGCATTCGGTCGGGCCATCGCCGGCTTCGTAATGGGTTGCTACGCCCCTGGGATTGGCCTTGATGATCATTTCGTCCTTTGTCTTTTCGGCCAGGCAGCGCGGATCGGTGCGGCATGCACCGGTGGCGGCCGGCGGGGCGGCGTTATAGGCCTCCCATTTCAGCAAGGATCGGTTGGCGGGGTCGGCATCCATCAGGTAGCTGACCATGGTGGTGCCGGTGCGGGGCATGCCGAGAATGAAAACCGGGCGGGTTACCGGCGCGTCCGTGACGGTTGGATGGTGGCGCAGGTAATCGTCCACCATCATGCGCGCGGCGAGCGCTTCCACATAGCGGTTGCGTATGATGCCTTTGCCGCGTTCGCTGAGGATATCGGTTTTTTCGTGGTCGTGGACGAGGATTTCGAGGCCCTCGCGCCAGCTATCGCTGTCCGGATCGGGCAGGCCGGTCTTTTCGCGCGCGGCGTCGAGGATTTCTTCCAGCGTCATGATCTGTCCCGTGGTGTGGCGGCGAACCCGCGCTGCATTCAATCGAATTGCAGCAGTACCTTGGCAGCGCTGCTGGGATTGTTTGCCGTTTCGAACGCGTCGAGGAATTTCGCGAACGGGAAGCGATGGGTGATCATCACTTCTGGATCGATGACGTGATCCGCCAGCTTCTGCATCACTTGCGGGAACTCGGTGGGATAGCCGGATGATCCGATGATGCTGAGCTCCTTGCTCATGAGCTTGGTGCCGTCGAAGCAGACCGGATCACGCTGGATGGCGAGGGTGATGATGCGGCTGCCCTTGTTGCAGAAGCCGGCGATTTCTGGCAGCAGGCCGCGCGCGCCGCTGGCTTCGATATAGACATCCGTCTTTGGGTAGGTCATGCCGAACAGCGTTGCATGGCCGCGACGTTCGCCGAGTATTTCGGCTGGCTTGTGTTCGCGCGGATCGTAGGCGGCCGCGGCGCCGAGGGACAATGCGCGTTCCCGCCGCAGCGGCGAGAGATCGAATGCGACGATATCCTCGACGCCGCGCGCCCGCAGGGCGATGATGACGCCGAGGCCGATTGGGCCGACGCCGAAAATGGTTACTGATTCGGAAGGCTTGGGGTCGGCGCGATTGACGGCGTGGGCAGCGACGGAGATCGGCTCGACCAAAGCCGCGTGTTCCAGACTGACATTTTCCGGCACGCGGCATAGCGACTGCACGTGGCCATCCACTTCGCGCAGCGCGACATAGTTTGCAAAGCCGCCGAATTCGCCGCCGCGGCCGAGGTCGGCGGGGCTGTTGTAGGAGTTGTAGGCGACGCGGTCGCCAGGTTTGAAGCTGGTGACTTTGGGCCCAACCTCGATGATTTCGCCGGCGAACTCGTGGCCAAGTGGCATGGGGCGGCCGAAGCGCGTGCCCATGTTGCGGAAATGCAGGTCGGTGCCGCAAATGCCCGCCGCGGCCACCTTGACCACCACGTCGCCCGGACCCGCCTTGGGCGGGGGCGCGTCATCCAGCCGCAAATCGCCGGGGCCGTGCAGCACTGCCTGTTTCACCAATTCCTCCCGCGAGGCATGCGAATGGCTTCGCCTTTTGTTCTCTGGGATGATGGCCGACCGGGGAGCCGCCCGCAAGACCGCAAGAGTTTTGGCGGTGGGCCTGACTTTCGCCGTCGAGCCAAATAGGCGATTCCGGCCGTGCCGGGGCGGTGGCAATGGGCGGCTGGCGGGGGAAACTCCGGCACCGAAAACAGGTGGCATCGCTGGCCGCCATGGGAGATGCGTTGGCCATGAACAATGAGAAGGGAATTTCGCACAAGGGCCTGCGGGTGGCGGAATTCGCTAAATCCGGCGCGGCGCAGGAAGTCGCGATCGAACGCGCGCCTGGCGTGTTTGAAAGCCGGGGGGTGGGCAACAGCTACTTGCTGACCACGGCGGAAGGCGATGTGCTGGTCAATGCCGGGACACTCGGCGACGCGCGCCGCGGGCGCGAGTTGTTTGCGCAAGTTTCGGGACACAGCATCCGATACATTATTCTGACACAGAGCCATGCCAACCAATATGGCGGCCTGGAACTCTACAAGACGCCGGACAACCAGGTCATCGCCCAGCGCAATTACCCTGGCGAGAGGCGTATCAGCGACATGCTGAGCCCGCATTATCGCAAGGGCTCGCGCCGATTTTTTGCGCAAATTACCGGGCCGGTGAAGGAGATTGTGCCCACGCGGGAGGTATCGCCCGATCTGCTGATCGATGATTTTCATGCGATTGCGCTTGGCGGCAGGCGCTTTGAAATCATCTCGACGCCGGGTGGCGAAACCCGTTCCGCGGTGATCGTGTGGCTGCCGGACGAAAGGATTGCCGTCGTCGGCAATCTGTTCGGGCCGCTGTTCGGTAATCAGCCGAACCTGAATACGCTCCGCGGCGACAAGCCACGCTCGGCGCTGGAGTTCATCGACTCCATCACAAAACTACGTGCGCTGAAACCGGAAATCATTCTGACGGGCCACGAGGATATTCGTGGCGCCGCGCATATCGAGACGGAGATTACGCGTATCATCGACTCGGTGCAATGGATTCACGATCGCACCGTCAACGGCATGAATGAGGGCATCGACCTCCGCACCCTGATGCGCGACATCAGGCCGCCGCCGGAGCTGGCCCTGACGGAGGAATATGGCAGAGTTGCCTGGAACGTACGCGCGATCTGGCATGAATATACCGGCTGGTTTGATCCGGCACGCGGCACCACCGAGCTTTACGACGTGCCGCAAGCGAGCGTCGCCGCTGCCATCGCCGAACTTGCCGGCGGCGCTGAGGGCATCGCCGCGCGGGCGCGCGCGTTTGTGGGTGAGGGCAAACCGCTGGAGGCGTTGCACATGCTTGACATAGCACTTGCTGCTGACCCTGCCTCGGCAGTTGGGCGCGAGGTTAAGCGTGAGGCGTTGCAATTGTTGTTGGCGCAAAGCGGGGGGAAGAATCTTTGGGAGAGAATGTGGATTACGTCCGAAATACGTGCATTGGGGGACCTTGAGACCGACTAACCGGCGGCGTGCCTGAAAATAGATAAAAGTTTTTTGCTTCTTTTTTCACTACTGTCCGGTTAAAAAGCAAACAAATTCAGTTGGTTATCGGGCGCGGCAATTTCGGTTCTGTTGGCATCAGTAGCGAACATAGTCTGCAGCTCGATTTTTTCAAACGCCGTTACTGAAATGACCTGCAGCAATGTGTAGAGCGGCACCTCCAGTTTGAGCCGTTTGCGTACAATGGCAACCAGGACGTAGACCGACACAGCGATCCAAATCTGTGTCTTCACGGCGTTCTCCGATGTGCCGTAGAACCGTTTGATGCGCAGGTGCTGTTTGATCCATTTGAAGAAAAGTTCGACCTGCCAGCGGCTCTTGTAGAGGTCGCAGGTCGTCAAGGCG
>DATJOH010000020.1:0-2768 GCA_035507235.1 Acetobacteraceae bacterium | reverse complement strand
TGGCCGCTGCTGGACCCGGCGCTGATGGATTGGGTGGCGCGGTTCCTGATGAACTGCAACGCGCGTGCCTACGGGCGGAACAAGGCACGCATGGTGCGGCTCGCGGAATATAGCCGCGACAAGCTGCGCGCGCTGCGGGAGAAAACCGGGATAGAGTATGACGGCGGGCAGCGCGGGTTGTTGCAACTGTTCCGCACCCAGAAGCAGTTGAATGGGGTGGGTAGCGATACGCGCGTGCTGCAAGAGCTCGGTGTGCCGTTCGATGTGCTGGATCGCGCCGGATGCGTGGCGCACGAGCCGGGATTGGCGGCGGTCACGCAGAAATTCGTCGGCGGCCTGAAACTGCCGGGGGACGAGACCGGGGATGCCCGCCTGTTCACCGAACGGCTGGCGGCGCTGGCGGAAGCCGCGGGTGTGCGGTTTTGCATGAACACGGTAGTGCAATGGCTGCGCACCGACGGCGATAATATCCAGGCCGTGGAGACGGATCAGGGCGATGTTACGGCGGATGCGTATGTGGTGGCGCTGGGAAGCTATTCGCCGGCGCTGCTGCGCCCCGTCGGCGTGCGGCTGCATGTCTATCCCGTAAAAGGATATTCCATTACCGTGCCGGTCGGCGACGCGGCGCGGGCGCCGGTTTCCACTGTCATGGATGAAACGTTCAAGGTGGCGATTACGCGCCTCGGTGACCGCATACGGGTAGGCGGCACGGCGGAACTGGGCGGCTGGTCCACAAGGCTACGCGAAGTGCGCCGCGGCACGTTGGTGCATTCCCTGACCGATTTGTTCCCGGGCGCCGCCGAAACCGCAAGAGCAAGTTTCTGGGCTGGGCTTCGGCCGATGACGCCGGATGGGCCGCCGGTAATCGGGCAAACGCGGTTGAAGAATTTGTGGCTGAATACCGGCCACGGCACGCTGGGCTGGACAATGGCATGCGGCAGCGGCGCGCTTCTGGCGGATTTGATCGTGGGAAGCGCAACGGAAATACATAGTGACGATTTAGGAATTGCCAGATATGTTATGTGAGTCTAGGAAGGAAGTATTTCTTTTTTAAAAAAAACAAAAAACTTTTGCTTCGTTCCCGTGACAACTAGTCCGCCCGTGTGCAACGGACGCCGCCCGCAACAGATAAAAGTTTTTTGCTTCTTTTTTTCAAAAAAGAAGCCTTCTTTCCTTACGAATGCGCGAAAATATCCGGATCCTCGTAGCCCAGCATATCCAGCTCCCCGCGTTCCGGCAGAAAAGCGAAACATGCTTCCGCCAGATGCAGGCGTCCTTCGCGGCGAAGCAGGGCTTCCAGCTTGTCCCACAGCGCGTGCAGATAGAGAACGTCGGACGCTGCGTAAGCAAGTTGTTCCGGGGTCAGTTCCGGCGCCCCCCAGTCGGATGTCTGTTGCTGCTTCGATATATCGACGCCGAGCAGCTCCTTGCAGAGATCGCGCAGGCCGTGGCGATCGGTGAAGGTGCGCACCAGGCGGGCGGCAATTTTGGTGCAGCGTGAAGGGGCAACACGGATGCCGAGGCTGTGCTGCAGCACGCCGACATCGAAACGGGCGAAATGCATCAGCTTCGTCACCGCCGGGTCGGCGAGAACTTGTTTCAGGTTCGGGCAGGTGAAGCCGGTGCCACCGAGGGATGGCGGGCGAAGCTGCACCAGATGCGCCTGGCCGTCGCCGGCGGAAAGTTGCACCAGGCAGAGCCGGTCGCGGTGGGGATTGAGGCCCATCGTTTCCGTATCGACGGCGACGACGGGACCGAGGGAGAGGCCGGGCGGGAGATCGTCGCGATAAAGGGTGAGCTTGCCGGCCGGGGTGAAAATGACAGTAGGATCGGTGGTCATCGGAAAAGCCGCATTCTTCAATGGAAAGCGCGGCTTATGCGTCCGAATGGTGCCCAGGAGAAGACTCGAACTTCCACAGCCTTGCGGCCACAGGTACCTGAAACCTGCGCGTCTACCAATTCCGCCACCTGGGCAGGTGTCGAGCGAGGCGGGGCGTGTAGCCGTTCGGGGGTAGCGGCGTCAATGTCGATCCTGGGCGGATGCTGGCCGGAGGTGCGGGTTGAGCGCAGGGTGGCCCCGGCCATAGAAGGGCGCCTCGGTGGTAAGGAGGCCTGCATGACGATCAATATCGCAACCGTCATTGGCGGGGCGGGGTTCATCGGCCGTTACGTGGTGAAGCGGCTGGCGGCGACGGGTGCTATCGTGCGCGCCGGCGGGCGGCGGCCCGACCAGGCACTGTTCCTGCGGCCGATGGGCCGGGTGGGCCAGGTGGTGCCGCTCTTTACGGATGTGCGCGACGAGGCGTCCGTGGCACGCGCGGTGGCGGGCGCGGATGTCGTGGTAAATCTGGTCGGCATCCTGGCCGAAGCCCGTGCCGGCGATTTTAGCCGCATACAGGCGGAGGGGGCAGGGCGCGTGGCGCGGCTGGCGGCGGCGGCCGGCGTGCAGCGGCTGGTGCATGTTTCGGCCATCGGCGC
The DNA here is from genome assembly GCA_035507235.1 of Acetobacteraceae bacterium. Taxonomy (GTDB): domain Bacteria; phylum Pseudomonadota; class Alphaproteobacteria; order Acetobacterales; family Acetobacteraceae; genus CAJCIS01. The sequence continues at coordinate 290 of DATJOH010000020.1, read as the reverse complement.
CGCGGCGGACAGCCCTTCCCAGTACGGCAAATCCAAGGCGGAAGGTGAGGCGGCGGTGCGGGCGGCGTTTCCCGGCGCCACCATTCTGCGGCCCAGCATCGTGTTCGGCGCCGAGGACCAGTTCTTCAATCGGTTCGCGGCGCTGGCGCGGATTTCGCCGGTGATGCCGGTGATTGCCGGTGCCACGCGGTTTCAGCCGGTTTACGTCGGCGACGTGGCGGATGCGGTCATGCAGGCGCTGGCACGGCCGGAAGCGGCGGGAGCCACCTATGAGCTGGGCGGCCCGCGGA
>DATJOH010000019.1:0-9459 GCA_035507235.1 Acetobacteraceae bacterium | reverse complement strand
AAGCTGGTGAGCGAGCGGACGCAGGCGCTCGAACAGACCGCGTCCGAATTGCAGGCGGAAATGTCGCGCCGCGAGGAAGCGATGACGGCGCTGTCCCACCAGCACAAGCTCGATGCACTGGGCCAGCTCACCGCCGGCGTTGCCCATGACTTCAACAATCTGCTCGCCGCCATCATGGGTGGTTTTCAGCTCATCGAAAGCCGCACCGAGGATGAGGGCCTGCTCACCCTGACCCGTAACGGATTGCATGCGTCCGAGCGCGCCGCCTCGCTGGTGCGGCAACTGCTCTCGGTGGCACGGCGCGAGCCGCCGCGACCGGAATGGCTCGATCTGTCCGTGGCCCTCCCAGGCATGCGGGACCTTCTACGCCACGCGTTGCGGCCCGGCATCAGCCTCAATATCGAGGTCCCCCGCGATATCTGGCCGGTCTTTGTCGACTCCCCGCAATTGGAAAGCGCGCTGCTCAACCTCACCGTCAATGCGCGCGACGCCATGCGCGACGGCGGTTCGCTTACCATCAGCGCGCGCAACGAGCCTGGACCCGAGGCGCCCGGCAGCGTCATCGTAACGGTTTCCGACACCGGCGCCGGCATACCGCGCCATTTGCTCGAACGGGTCTGCGAACCTTTCTTCACCACCAAGCCACGTGGCGAGGGCACCGGCCTTGGTCTCGCCATGGTCAAGAACTTCGTCCAGGCGGCATCCGGCGATCTCATCGTGCAAAGCGCCGAAGGCACCGGCACGAGCATTTCGTTGCGCCTGCCGCGGGCGATACCGCCCTCATCGGTGCCGGAACGTACCCAGCCGGCGGCAGGCGCCACCAAGGCCGGTGCCGCTACCGCGCTTGTCGTCGATGATGATGAGGCGGTGCGCGCCATTACCTGCGCGTTCCTGCGTGAAGCGGGCTACCGCGTGCTGGAGGCGGGCAGTGGCGCGGTCGCGCTTGCCCTCCTGCAGGTCTCCGCGCCGATCGACGTGCTGGTCACGGATGTCATGATGCCGTCGATGGATGGGCTGCAGCTTGCGCACGCGGTGCGCGCGGTGCGGCCCGGCCTGCCTGCGGTGCTGATCACCGGCTATTCGGACAAGCACGACCTCACCGGCGAGATCGTGGTGCAAAAACCCTATGCCAGCGGCGACCTGACCCAGGCCGTGGCGCGGGCGCTCGGACGGCAGGCGGAGGAAGCACCCCGCCCGGACAGGCTCTTGAGCCGCATGCACTCGCCGCTGATACGCGAGGCCTACATGACCTGGCAGGCGTTGCGCGGCGACGACAAGCTGCCGCGTTTCGGCGCCCTCACCGTCGCCGGCCGGGCCTGGGCGGAACATGCGTTCCTGCTTGCCGTCGATCCCGGCGCAGAGCCGACGCGCTTTCGCTGGATCAGCGTCGGCCAGGCGCTGACCGACCTCCTGCCCTTTGCAGCAGCCGAGCCAGTAACGGAGTCGCCGGCGACCGAAGCCCTGCTCGGGCCGCTCGAGCAAATTTATCATGGCTGCGTCGCCGATGGCATGCCGCACTATCAGGCCGTCGAAGTAGGCTTGGACGGCATCCGTTCGGTCCCTGGCGAGCGGCTTCTCATGCCGGTCACGTCGGAGGCAGGTGGCGTCACGCACCTGCTGGGAATCATCGCCGTGGAGGACGCGGCGTAACCTTGGCTGCGCTGCGCCGCTCAACCGGCTTAGGCGGGCGGGCGAGCGCCGAACAAGGCGCTACCGATTCGAACGTGTGTCGCGCCAGCGTGGATGGCGACCTCGAAATCGGCTGACATCCCCATGGAAAGCACGCTCAGGCCGTGGCGACCCGCCATGGCGGCGAGCTTACGGAAATGCGGCGCCGGATCATGGGCCGCGGGCGGGATGCACATGAGGCCCTTGAGCCGCGCCCCGAAGCGACGCTGGCAGTCCCCAATGAAGCGGTCCGCTTCCGCGGTTCCGATCCCCGATTTCTGTGACTCGTCACCAATATTGACCTGCACGAGCAGGTCGGGATGACACCCGGTTCGCGCCGACGCGGCGGCAATCGCGTCCGCGAGCTTCGGCCTGTCAAGCGACTCAATAACATCAGCCAGGCGCACAGCCTGTTCCGACTTGTTTGTCTGCAGACCACCGATCAGGTGGAGGCGCAGCGCCGGCCACTTCTCCCTGAGGTCGGGGAACTTGCCAGCGGCCTCCTGAACGCGATTTTCGCCGAAACAGAATTGCCCGGCTTCCAATGCTGCGCGCACCGCGGTGGCAGGGTGGGTTTTCGAGACGGCGACGAGCGTGATGTCGTGCGGACGGCGGCCACTCACTATCGCGGCCGCCGCGATCCGTGCGCGCAGTTCGGCAAGCGCCGCCACGATCGGCGCCGGTTCCGGCTTCTCCGCTTGTACCATGCGCCGGCCATGCTGCCGCGATCCTCCCCCGTCAAGCATCAAAATCCTACTTGACAGGTATGGTTTAGCCATGCGCTTATGCGTGACGAGATGGAATTCGGGGTGGATCTGGAATGATTGGCGATTGAGGCGGATTTTCACCGTAAATCGTGTGGCGATTGCGCGCAAAATTTGTTGCGCGCGGCGAGAGCAGTTCGGTTTGGATAAATAACGACGCCGTTTCGCGCCGTCGTTGCTGTGCGGGGGAATAATAGATGTCGATCTTACGTTGGCGGCACGCGCCGCCGGCAATACTGGCTGCTGCCCTCGCCGTGGCGACATCGCCGGGCCGTGCGCAAACAGCGGCGACCAATACGAGTGACACAACATCGGCGTCCGCGCCGGTCCCGCAGCCCCCTGAGGTTAACGATCTCGATTCCTATTTCGCCACCTGGGGCCAGCGCACTGCCTGGGCGCGCGCGACTCAGCCGGAATGGAGCAGCCCGATCGTCACGACGACACCGTTGCTGGAGCAGCGCTTTCGCTTCGACACGCAGTTCCAGCATTCCGGAAACAATACCGATACGATCGATCTCGACGGCGGCAAGGGCGTCGACCTGATTGTCGGCGACACGGAAGAGATCCAGATTGCCCAGCCGCCTTACTATATCCGAACCGCGGCAACAAAAAAGAACGAGCTGGAAGGCTACAACGACTGGTCATTCTTTCGCTTCAAGCAGCGCTTGCTGAGCAGTCCTTCCGATCAGGGCAACTACATCGTCTCCGCCTGGCTGCAGATCGGTGCGCCTGTCGGCATCAGCAAGCTGACCAATCACGCCTGGACGCTTTCACCGACGCTGGGCTTCGGCAAAGGCTGGGGCAATTTCGATATCCAGGGCAATGTCGGTGGCGTTTTGCCAACCGCGTATCAGGGCAAGATCGGCAACCAGATCGTCACCAACCTGGCATTCCAGTATCACGTGCTGCATTATTTCTGGCCGCAGGTCGAAATGAACTGGACCTATTACCCGGATGGTCCGCGCGCACATCTGAGCCAAGTCTATCTGACCCCCGGTATTACCCTATCCCGGATCAAGATCACTCACGACCTGAAACTGACGCTCGGCGTTGGCTACCAGGTTGCCGTAGCGCCCGACTACCGCGCAAAGCCGCTGCTGCCCACGTTCGACCGTGCCTGGATCATTTCGACACGCCTAAATTTCTAAAACACGTTTATGACAATGGCTGCCTACGAAACTCTCAAGCTGCCGAAAGCCTCAACATTCTCGAAAGTTTTCGCCTCTTTTTCAAAGCAGAAGAATCGTCATTGCTTACTCAGGCTTGTCTCTCTAACCGTGAAAAAATCGGTGCAAAGGCCGGAGCGGATGGTGCCGATGAGCGCATGAGATAAAAGTCTTTTGCTTCTTTTCTTCAGAAAAGAAGATCCTTCCTTCTTGAAGAAAGAAGCAATTAACTTTTGCTGTTATGAACTGCGCCCTTCGGCACCATGCATGCTACCGCCGTAAGTCATTGCAATAACGCGCGCGGTCGAGACCGGACCTCGGGTGAACAGTTACAAAGAATCGTTGCCGGTGCCCTCCCAACGTTGTCAGGACTTCCTAGCCCGGCTAGAGCGCGGGGACGAACCGCCCTGGACGACATGCCGATAGTAACGCCCCCCGCCCACTCGAGAGCCAGTTGCCAGCGCGGACAAAGATTCGCTCGCGCCATTGCGGCGATGTTGCTGCTGGGCCAGATCGCCGGGTGCGCGACCAAGCCGGTCGCCCTTAGCCCCGACGACCAGACGGCCGTCGGGCAGATCGAGACCTATCTGAACGACCTGCGCGATTTTCGCGCTCAGTTCGTCGAATCCGGCACTGAGGGCAACAGCGCCGGCACAGTGTGGCTCGACCGCCCAGGACGGCTGCGCGTCCAATATGAACAGCCACACCCCAAGCTGATCCTCGCGAATCATGGCCGCCTCCTGCTGGCGGATCTCGTCACCGGTGCCACGACGACGATGCCTGTCGCGAACACGCCACTCGGCATATTGCTTGCCGATCCCATCCGCTTCGCCGGCAATGCGACAGTCGCGTCTGTGCAGCGCTTTCCGGGCGAGCTGCAAATCGGTCTGACGCGGCCGGGCGCACCAGCGCAAGGGCGCCTGACCCTGCAATTTTCCACCTCGCCGATGGCGCTGATCGGTGTTGTCGTCCAGGATTCGACTGGCCGCATGCTGAGCCTGCGCCTTTCCGACCTGGTACGCGACGTGGCACCGGATCCGGCACTCTTCCAATATCGGCCGTCAGCGCCACCCGGATAGGCGCGATCAGCCTGGCAAGTGCTGCGCCTGCCGCGGCAAACGCGTTGCCGCGCCTTCACTTGGCGCCCCGCCACGCAGCGGCTAAGGAATGACGCCCGGCGCCCAGGCCGGCGCTGGATATCGGAACGACATGCACCTTCGCCTACTGCGACCCATCCTGCTCCTGCCGCTGTGTCTGGCTGCCTGCGGCGGGGGTGAGGACAAAACCGTTAAGCCGGTGGCCGAGGGCGGTTACAACGACTACCGTGGCGGTGACCCGAATGCCGGCATCATCGTCGGTCCGTCCAAGGACAACAAGCAGCAGGAAGCCGGCGCAACGCTCGGGGTAAACGCCTACCTCTGGCGTGGTGCCCTGGATACGCTCAGCTTCATGCCACTCGCCTCAGCGGATCCGTTTGGTGGCGTGATCATCACCGACTGGTATTCCCCGCCGAGCGCCACCGATGAACGCTTTAAGGCCACGGCCTATATCCTCGGCCGAACGCTGCGCGCCGACGGCGTGCGCGTGACCATCTTCCGGCAGGTGCGCCAGGGCGGCCAGTGGGCGGATGCGCCCGTGAACCCCTCGACGGCCGCCGATATCGAAAACAAGGTGCTCGCCCGCGCGCGCGAATTGCGGGCCGGGCAGTCGCGGTAGGTGGGTCGCCCGCCGCAGCGTGTTTTGCTAGGCTTGGGGCCGAAACCCGCCGCCCGAAAGCCAATCCGCCCGTCATGAACGATCTAGCCAGCCCGACCACGTATGACTTCGCGACCGCCGAGCCGCGCTGGCAACGCGCCTGGCAGGAGGCCGGCTGCTTCGAAGTGCCGGACGTGCCGGATAATGCCAAACCCAAATACTACGTTCTAGAAATGTTTCCGTACCCAAGCGGCAAGATCCATATGGGGCACGTCCGCAACTACACGCTTGGCGACGTCGTCGCCCGCTACAAGCGCGCCCGCGGCTATCAGGTGTTGCACCCGATGGGGTGGGATGCGTTCGGCCTTCCGGCAGAGAACGCCGCGCGAGAGCGCGGCGTGCACCCGGGGGCCTGGACCCGCTCCAATATCGCCGCGATGCGCGCAGAATTGCAGCGCATGGGGCTGTCCATCGACTGGCGCCGCGAATTCGCCACTTGCGATCCCGAATATTACGGTCAACAGCAGCACCTGTTTCTGGATTTCCTGGAAGCGGGTTTGGTGGAACGGCGCGAATCCTGGGTGAATTGGGATCCTGTGGATGGCACGGTGCTCGCCAACGAGCAGGTGATCGACGGCCGCGGCTGGCGTTCCGGCGCGCCCGTCGAGAAAAAGCTGCTTTCGCAGTGGTTCTTCAAAATCACTCAGTTCGCGCCCGATCTGCTGGCAGCCCTGGACGGGCTGACACGCTGGCCGGATCGCGTGCGGACCATGCAGGCGAAATGGATCGGCCGCAGCGAAGGGGCGCGTGTGCGTTTCCCGCTGACCGTGCCGAACGCCGGTATGACGGATATCGAGGTCTATACGACCCGGCCGGATACATTGTTCGGCATGTCGTTTCTCGCCATTGCGCCGGAACATCCGCTCGCCGCCGCCGTCGCGGCGGCGGACCCGGCTGCCGCCGCGTTTGTCGCGGAATGCCGCCGGCTCGGGACGAGCGAAGCGGCCATTGAGACCGCCGAAAAGCGCGGGTTCGACACCGGGCTCCGTGTCCGTCACCCATTCCTGCCGGAACAAAGCTTTCCGATATGGGTCGCCAATTTCGTGCTGATGGAATACGGCACCGGCGCCATTTTTGGCTGTCCCGGGCACGATCAGCGCGATTTTGAGTTCGCGACGAAATACCACCTGCCGATCATTACGGTTGTTGCGCCGCTTGAGTCTGCACCCAGGGAGCCGGGCGACTCCGCCTATGACGGCCCTGGCAGGATCTGCAATTCCGGCTTTCTCGATGGATTGTCGATCGACGAAGCCAAATCCGCGGCAATTCGTGCCTTGGAGGCATCAGGTTTTGGCACTGGCGTCGTAAACTGGCGCTTGCGCGACTGGGGCGTTTCGCGACAGCGCTACTGGGGTTGTCCCATTCCGATCATTCACTGCGGCGTCTGCGGCACGGTGCCGGCCGCCAAGGCGTCACTGCCGATACGACTCCCCGATGATGTCAGTTTCGACCGGCCCGGCAATCCGCTTGATCATCATCCGACCTGGAAAAACGTCGCGTGTCCGCGCTGCGGCGCGCCGGCACTGCGCGAAACCGATACGTTCGACACTTTCGTCGACAGCTCCTGGTATTACGCCCGCTTCTGCAGCCCCGCGGCCGCGGAGCCGGTGGCACGCGAGGCGGTGGATGCCTGGTTGCCGGTCGATCAATATATCGGCGGCATCGAACACGCGATCCTGCATTTGCTATATTCGCGGTTCTTTGCCAGGGCGATGCGCAAGACCGGCTATCTCAACGCAGATGAGCCATTCGCCGGCCTGTTCACCCAAGGCATGGTGACCCATGAAAGCTATCGCGGCGCGGATGGGCGCTGGCTCTATCCCGAGGAAGTGCGACGGGATGCCGACGGCACCACGCAGCATCGCGACACTGGCGAGGCTGTTACGGTCGGCCGCGTGGAAGCCATGTCGAAATCGAAGCGGAACACTATCGATCCGGGCGCCATCATCAATGGTTATGGCGCGGATACGGCACGCTGGTTCATCCTCAGCGACAATCCGCCCGACCGGGACATGGAATGGACAGAAGCGGGTGTCGCCGGCGCCTCCCGTTTCGTGCAACGTTTGCGCCGCTTGGCGGAAGCCAGTGTTGCCTGTGACACGACGCCACCCGGCGAATTCGCGCCCGCCGCCATGGAACTGCGCCGGGCGACGCATCGGACAATAGCGCATGTGACCGAGGCCCTGGAAAGCTTTGCCTTCAACGTCGCGGTTGCCCGCATCTACAGTCTTGTCGGCGCCGTAACCGACGCGGATCGCGTGCCCGACGTACCGGGAATGGCTTATGCGCGCCGTGAGGCGATCGAGATACTCGCTCGGCTGATCGCCCCTTCCATGCCGCATCTTGCCGAGGAAATTTTCGCGCGGATTTCACCGGGTGCCGGTCTCCTTGCGGAAGCCTCCTGGCCCGAGGCCGATTCTGCTCTGGTGGCCGCGCAATCTGTCACCATTGCAGTACAGGTCATGGGCAAGCTGCGTGGCACAATCGAGGCTGTGCCGGGCGAAAGGGCCGATCGCGTAGTTTCGGCCGCGGCGGCTGAACCGCATGTCGCGCGCCTTCTCGAAGGAAAACGCATCCTCAAGCGCATCCATGTACCGGACAAAATCGTAAACTTCGTGGTGGCGCCGTGAGTACCGGTCCGCAACGAATTATTTCACATCAGAGTCGAACTTATTGCCGGATACTCGTGCGCCTATCGACAATTGCAGCCTTGGTGTCTATCAGCGCGTGCGGATTTCACCCGCTTTATGCACCGAACGGCTCGACCAACGCCGTGTTGAAACAGATCTACGTTAACATAATTCCTAACCGCAACGGCCAGCTGCTGCGTGAAGCGCTGCAGGAACGATTGGACGGCACTGGCGACGGTGGTGAGAAGCACTACGAATTAAGTGTCAAGCTTAGCTATGCCGGCGAAAACGTTGGGATTCAGCCCGATACCTCCAGCAGCCGAACGCGTTTCGTCAGTACCGCGAACTGGAGCCTGCATAAGCCCGGGCTGATCGGGACGAAAATTACTTCGGCTACGGCTCGATCCGTTGACGGCACGAATGTGATCGACGAACAGTTTTTTTACAGCGAGCTGCAATCAGAGGCAATCCAGCACCGCATGGCGGATAACCTCGCCGACCAAATCGTGCAGGAACTGGCGATGTACTTCCGCGCCCACCCGAACGCCTGAGCGGATGAAGCTCGATGCGAGACAGGTCGGGGCCTTTTTGCGAGACCCACGCCCCACAAGGGCGGTACTGCTGTACGGCGACGATGAGGGATTGATCCGCGAGCGAGCACAGCTCCTTACGATTGCCGTCGCCGGAACCTCCGATGATCCTTTCCGCGTCGCCGAACTAGACCGCGACGCCTGGCCGCAGCTCGCCACAGAAGCCGCGTCGGTGCCGATGACCGGGGGCGATCGGGTGGTCCGGCTGCGCGACGTAACGGATGCGGTGACGGAACACGTCCGCGCAGCCCTCCGCGCACCCGCTGCCGGGCTCATCATCATGGAAGCGCCCGGCCTCGGAAAAGGTCGTCTCCGCACCTTGGTCGAGAACGCGCCGGAGGCGGCGGCGATAGCGTGCTACCCGGAAACGGGCCGAAACCTTCAAGATACGATCCGCGATCTCCTCAGTGCACAAGGCGTCGGCGTCGAACCGGAGACGCTGCGATGGTTGGCCGATACGCTGGAAGGTGACCGCGCCAACGTCAGAATGGAGGCGCTCAAACTTGCGTTGCTTATCGGCGCCGGCGGCAGGCTCGATCTTCAGACCGCCCGAATGTGCGTCGGCGATCACGCTGGCGTTTCTGCTGACGACAGCCTGCTCGCCGCCACACGGGGCGACGGTATAGCGGCGGACGCGGGGGCGGAACTGGCCTTGGCTGAGGGTCTTAACGCAATCGCCCTCCTGCGCATGGCGCTTGGTCATTTGCAGCGGCTGCACCAAGCACGCCTCCGCATGGATGACGGCGCAGCCGCGGCCGAGGCTGTGCGCGCGCTACGCCCCCCGGTCTTCTTCAAGGCGGTCGCCAGCACGACGGCGAGTTTGGCTCTCTGGCCAACCGAGTTGTTGGCGCGTGCCTTGGAAGATGGGCGCAACATTGAGATTGCG
>DATJOH010000018.1:0-7346 GCA_035507235.1 Acetobacteraceae bacterium | reverse complement strand
GGCCAGAGCGACAACCCGCTCTCGCCCTACTATCTGGCCGGCCAAAGCCTGTGGGTAAAAGGCACTGCCACGTCTTTGCTGCCCGGCCCGACCAAATGGGAACTTACACTCAACCCTTAGTGAGTTCTCCGTTGACACCCGGCCTCGACAAGCGGGGTCGCACCGACCAAGTTCCGGCCGCTAAAGAGCAGGAGCAGTCCCCTGATGCAGACCATCGCGCGGCGCATGGACGAAGAAGAAGAGCCCGACCACGAAGACCCCGACATTCCGCCGCCGGAAGGCCCGGAACCCAAGGAACCCGAAGGCAACCGCACCCTCTCCGGACTCGTGAACGAGCTGGAACATCGGCTGCTGAAGCAGCGCAAGGTGCTGATCTTCGGCGCCATCAGCGACAAGGTGGCGCGCGACGTCACCGGCCGCCTGCTGGCACTTGCCAGCGCTTCCACCGATCCGATCGATGTCTACGTCAATTCGCCCGGCGGGCACGTGGAAAGCGGCGACACCATCCACGACATGATCCGCTTCGTGGACGGCGAGGCGCCCGTGCGCATGATCGGCACAGGCTGGGTGGCCAGCGCCGGTGCGCTCATCTACCTCGCAGCCAGGAAAGAACGCCGCTTCTGCCTGCCGCAGACACGTTTCCTGCTGCACCAGCCGATGGGCGGTGTGCGCGGGCCGGCGGTCGATATCGATATCGAAGCGCGGGAAATCGTGAAAATGCGCGAGCGCCTCAACCGCCTGATCGCGCGCGAAACCGGCCAGACCTACGAACGTGTCGCTCGTGATACCGACCGCAACTACTGGATGAGCGCGGAAGAAGCGATCGCCTACGGCATGACCAGCCGCGTGATCAGCTCGCTGCATGATCTGAAATAGCGAGTTTGCCTCCGGCGGCCGGGGCTCTGCCCCTGGACCCCGCTGGGGCCTGAGGCCCCAGACCCACGTCTGTTTTCGTCGGAAGAAGAGGAGGGGCGCTACACGGGGGTGCGTCGCAGCGATTAGCGCCCCTCCTTTTCTTCCGACAAAGTAGCGGGGTCCAGGGCGTCACGCCCTGGTGGGGCTGCGCAGCAGGGGGCAAAGCCCCGGCCGCCGGAGGCAAGACCACTTTCAGATTATATAGCTCCACCGCGGCGCGTCGGCTTTTAGGCCGGCCAGGACGCTGGCTGCCATTTGGCTCGCCTGCACGCGGATATCGGGTACTGCGATGCACTCCCAGAACACGCCGCGCACGATCGGGCCGAGCGCCCAGAGACGTTCGGCCGGGGTGCCGTCGGCGCGCATCACACGCAGCGAGGGGGTGACGTCCAGGCCCAGCCCGTGTTTGTCGAGCCGCGCCAGGCCGTCCGCGAGCATGCCGGCCACCAACGGGTCGCGGGTGCGAGCGACGGGTTCCAGGCCGCTTGCCATGATGACGCGTTGCACGGCGAGCGTCTGGTCATTCGCGGCGCCGCGCAGCCGGTAGCGCACGTTCACGAGGTTGCCGGTCGGCTCCATTTTGCTGATGCGGCCGGCCACGACACTTAGAGAACCTTCCCGCTGCATGGCGGCGATCTGGTCGGCGTGTGGTGGCGCCATGCGGTGGCGGTGCACATCCCAGTAGCGGCGGGCGTGGCGCAGAAAGCGGTTGCGTTCGGCGAGCGGCAGCCGGCTCCAGATTTCCGCCGTGAACGGGCGCAGACTGTCGATGACAGCACGCCAATCTACGCCGTGCTGGCCGGCGGCCGCGACTTCCCGGCGCAGCCGGTCCATGAGCAGCGGCAAGGAGGAAAGTTCCGACGCGGTGAAGCGTGGGGCGGGCCAGGGATCGGCCGCGGCGTGGCGCGTTGGCAGCAGGCCGCCGCGGGACATGGCGATGATGCGGCCGGCAAAGCCGCGCCGGCGCAGCGACACGGCGAGGTCGACCATCGTGAGGCCGGTTCCGATCAGCAGCACGGGCTGGTCGCCGGAGAGTTTTTTCCAGGCTTTTTCGCCCCAGGGATTGGTGCAGATGCGAGGGTCCGGATCCTCCTCCGGCAGCAGGTTGCCGACAGCGAGGATGATACCCGCCGCCTCGATCCCCTGGCCGCTGGCGAAAGCGAGCCTGTAGCCGCCACCGCCGAGCGGCGTCACTTTCGTAACGTCGTCCGGCATCAGGCGGAGCCGCGCGTCAGCGGCAGTGTCACGCAAGGCGGTATCGAGCAGCGTACGGAGATACTGGCCGTATATGCCGCGACTGGCGAACAGGCCGGCTTCCGTAGGATGCAGCCCTTGTGGCGACTGGCCCATGCGTTGGCGCAACCAGTCGGAAAAATGCCACGGCTCGTCGGCCAGCGCGCTCATGTTGGTCGCGCGCACGTTCAGCAGATGGTCGAATTCGCCGCTGGCATAGGCGACACCGCGGGCAAATTCCGGAGCACGCTCGCAGAGCAGAACCGGTTGGTCCTGCGGTAGCTGCCGCAGCAGGTGCAGCACGGCAATGGTGCCGGAAAACCCCGCGCCAATGACCGCGATCGGGCGTTTGCCGGCGCGCGGCGTCGCGGTTTCCAGTGGTTCGGCGAACAGCGAGAGGGTGGGCGGCGAGTGGGCGGCACCCTCTATAATGACGGTCGCTTCGGGGTCGGTCATTGGCGTGCTCCGGTGGGCCGAGCGCCACTGTAACCGGCCTTACGATCAATTCATAGCGAAATAGTATGGTATCCGCGGATTTTCCGTCAGGGATCCCTAAATATGAATGGCGCGCCCGTAGGCCGCGAGCACCGCCTCATGCATGGTTTCGCTGACCGTGGGGTGCGGGAAGACGGTGTGCATCAGCTCTGCCTCGGTCGTCTCCAGCGTGCGGGCGATGGCGAAGCCCTGGATCATTTCGGTGACTTCGGCGCCGACCATGTGGGCGCCGAGCAGCGCGCCGGTTTTGGCATCGAAGATTGTTTTGACCAGGCCCTCCGGCTCGCCGAGCGCCACCGCCTTGCCGTTGCCGATGAAGGGGAATTTTCCGACCCGGATTTCGTGGCCTCGGCCGTGGGCCGCCGCTTCGGTGAGACCGATGCTGGCGACCTGTGGCCGGCAGTAAGTGCAGGCAGGAATATTGGCCCAGTCGATCGGATGCAGATCCTTTACGCCGGCGATTGATTCAACGCAGAGCACGCCTTCATGGCTGGCTTTATGGGCGAGCCATGGCGGCCCGGCGAGGTCGCCTATGGCGTAGATACCGGGCTCACCGGTGCGGCAGAATCCGTCGATGCGCACATGGGTTTTTTCAACGACGATTTTTGTACCTTCGAGGCCAAGATCTTCCGTATTGCCGACAATGCCGACCGCGGAAATGACACGGTCGAAGGCCAGGGATTCCGTCTTGCCGTCGGATTCGATGGTGACGGTAACGCTGTCGGCCGATTTCTTCGCGCCGCCGACCTTGGCCCCGGTGCGAATCTTGATGCCCTGTTTTTCCAGCGATTTGTGGACAAAGGCGGAAATTTCCGCATCCTCCACCGGCAGAATGCGGTCCAGTACTTCGGCGACCGTGACCTCGGCACCCATATTGCGAAAGAAACTCGCGAATTCGATGCCGATGGCGCCGGAACCGACCACCAACAGCGATTTCGGCATGGCGGGCGGCACCATGGCGTCGCGATAGGACCAGATGAGCTTGCCGTCCGTTTCGAGGCCGGGCAACTGACGCGCCCGCGCGCCGGTGGCCAAAATGATATGTGGCGCCTTCAGCGTAACGTTCTGCTTGCCGGTGACGGCGACCGTCTGCGGGCCGGCAAGTTTCGCCTGCCCCATATGCACGGTGACTTTGTTTTTTTTCAGCAAATGGGTGACGCCGGTTTCCATCTGCTTGGCGACGGCACGGCTGCGCTTCACGACTTTTTCAATGTCAAAGCGCGGATTGTCAGCCGCGAAGCCGAATTCGCCAAGATGGTGCAGCAAATGATTGATTTCGGACGTGCGCAGCAGCGCCTTCGTGGGAATGCAGCCCCAGTTGAGGCAGATGCCGCCGAGATTTTCCCGCTCGACGAGGGCGGCCTTCAGGCCGAGCTGCGCTGCGCGGATGGCCGCGACGTAGCCGCCGGGACCGCCGCCAATGACGATCAGGTCGAAGGGAGTATGGTCAGGCAATTTGGCCTCCTTGGATGCTAGCGGGATCGAGCCTTGCCGCTTGAAACTCACCCCTAAATTGATATCATTTGCTGATATCAATTTAGGGGTGGTCAATGGGTCAGCTCTTGGTGCGCGGATTGGGGGACTGGCTGGTGCAGGCGCTGCGGGACCGGGCGGCCCGAGCCGGGCGGTCCGTCGAGGCGGAACACCGTGCCATCCTCGAACAGGTGTTGGGGCCGGAAAGCGGCGGCTTCGCCGATCGAGCGGCTCGACTGCGCGCCGAAACACCGCCGCAGAGGACAGACGCCGCCGAATTGCTGCGGCGGGATCGGGCGCGTAACGCGGCGCCGCCGTGAAACCGATCGTGGTCGATGCGTCCATTGCGGTAAAATGGGTAATTGCAGAAACATACAGTGAACCGGCTGCACGCCTGCTGACCGGTACCGCTTTGCACGCTCCGGCACACTGGTTGGCGGAAGCTACAAATGTCCTGTGGGCCAAAGCTCATTGGGGCGATCTGACAGGCCCGCAAGCGCTGAGTCGCACCACGGCTCTGCGCGAAGCACCGATACGGCCGGCCCCGTTGGCTGATCTTATCCTGCCGGCGCTGGAAATTTCGCTTGCGCTGGCGATCACCGAGTACGATTCGCTTTACATTGCCCTTGCGCAAGCGCTTGGCGGCATATTCGTGACCGCCGACGAGCGGCTGGTACGAAAATGCGTACCGTCCGTAATACAGCCAGATCTGGTCATCTGGATTGGCGAACCCCGCTATCCGGAAATGATCGCCGGGACAAGACGAGTGATTGATACGAGTTAATATCATCACTGGCTGCTCGCGGCGAGAGCTTGCAAGCTGGCGCCGGTCAGGCGCTGCACAGTCCAATCGCTCATCGGCTCCGCGCCGAGCGAGCGGTAGAAGCGGATGGCGGGTTCGTTCCAATTCAACACCCACCATTCCATGCGGCCGCACCCTTCGGCCAGCGCGCGGCGCGCAAGGGCGCGAAAGAAAGCGCGGCCAATGCCGAATCCGCGGTAGGCAGGTTCGACGTAAATATCCTCAATGTAGAGCCCGTGACGCGCCAGGAATGTGGAAAAATTATAGAACCACAGCGCAAAGCCGACTGGTTTGCCATCCACTTCCGCAAGCATGGCATAGGCGCGGGGTGTCTGCCCGAACAGGGCGGCGCTGAAATCCTCGGCGGTCGCCTGCGCTTCCTGCCCAAGCTTCTCGTAATCAGCGAGATCCTTGACGAAACGCGCGATGACGGACGCGTCGCCCGGCGCCGCGTCACGCAGCAGGAAAGCTGGTGGGCTCACAGCATGAGGGTGAGCGGATCTTCCACCACCGATTTGAAAGTGGCGACCCATTCGGCGGCCAGCGCGCCATCAATGGCACGGTGATCCACCGAAAGCGTTACGGTCATGACGGTGGCGACGGCGAGCTCGCCATTTTTCACCACCGGGCGCTGCAGGCCGGCGGCAATGGCGAGGATGCCGGCTTGCGGCGGATTGATGATGGCGGAAAATTCGCTGACGCCATACATGCCCATGTTGCTGATGGAGAAACTGCCGCCCTGAAATTCCTCCGGCTTCAGCTTGCCGGCGCGCGCGCGCGCGATCAGATCCTTCGCTTCATTGCTGATGGCGGCGAGCCCCTTGCGGTCGGCCTGGCGGATGATCGGCGTAATGAGGCCATCCGATATGGAAACGGCCACCGAAATATCGACATCCTTGTATAGGATGATGGCGTCCGGGGTGAAGCTCGCATTCACTTTCGGCACGCGGCGCAGCGTGACGGCCGCCGCCTTGATGAGCAGATCATTGACCGAAAGCCTAAAGGCGCCAGGCCCGTCCTTCGGCGATTTCGCATTCAGTTCAGTCCGTAGTTTCAGCAATGCATCCAACTCAACGTCGATGCTGACATAGAAATGCGGAATGGTCTGCTTGGCGTCCAGCAGGCGGCGAGCCGTGACTTTCCGTATATTGTTGAGTGGTAATTTGTCGTGCGGCGCGGTGATGGGCGCCGCTTGGGACGCCACGGCGGGCGGCGGTGGCGCTTGCGTCGCCGGTGCCGCTGCGGCGGCGGCAGGCGCACCATGAGCCTTTTCGATATCGGCGCGGACGATGCGGCCGTTCGGGCCGCTGCCTTGCAGTTTCGCAAGATCGATTCCCGCCTGCTGCGCCATGCGGCGCGCCAACGGCGAAGCAAAAATCCGCTCAGCCTCGGCATGGCCGTTGGCGCCGGGCTGCGACGCCGGGGATTTCGCCGGGGCAGGCTTCACCGCCTCACTGTCCTTGGGAGGCTGCGCTGGTTTCGTTTCGCTTTTCGGGGGTTCGGCCTTGGCCGCCGCCTTCGCTGGCGCAGCTTCGCCGGCATCCACCAAAACGGCAATCGGGTCGTTCACCTTCACGCCTTCCGTGCCGTCCGGCACCAGGATCTTGCCAAGCACGCCTTCATCGACTGCCTCCACTTCCATGGTGGCTTTGTCGGTTTCGATTTCTGCAATGACGTCGCCGGCGCGGATGGCATCGCCCTCGTGCTTCAGCCAGCGCGCCAGCGTGCCTTCCGTCATGGTGGGCGAAAGCGCCGGCATCAGAATGTTAGTGGCCATGGATCAGTTGCCAGTACTCAGTTGGGAAAAGAAAGGCCTCGTCTGTCAAACGATTTTCCGCACAGCATCCACTACCCAGGCGGGCTGCGGCAAAGCGAGTTTTTCGAGGTTCGCGGCATAAGGCAACGGCACGTCGGCACCATGCACGCGCACCGGCGGCGCATCCAGCCAATCGAAGGCCTGTTCGATGACCTGCATGACCACTTCGGCGCCGATGCTGGCATAGGGCCAGCCTTCCTCCACCGTCACCAAACGGTTCGTGCGCTGCACGCTTTGCACGATCGTATCGATATCCAGTGGGCGCAACGTGCGCAGATTGATCACCTCCGCTTGCACGCCCTGTCCCGCCAATTCCTCGGCCGCGGCGAGCGCGGTCGCAACCCCCATCGAATAGCTCACGATCGTGACGTGCTGGCCGGGTCGCTCGATTTTGGCGCGGCCGATCGGCAGGATGAAATCCGGATCTTCCGGGCAGGGAAACGAATGCCCGTAGAGGATTTCGTTTTCGAGGAAGATCACCGGATTCGGATCGCGTATGGCTGCGCGCAGCAGGCCTTTCGCGTCCGCCGCCGAATAGGGCGCGATTACTTTCAACCCCGGCACGTGCGCGTACCAGCTCGCATAATCCTGGCTGTGCTGCGCGGCGACGCG
>DATJOH010000017.1:0-14126 GCA_035507235.1 Acetobacteraceae bacterium | reverse complement strand
CGCAGTCTGCTCGCCGGAAACAAGAATCGTATAGATGCCGCCGGCCAGTGCGATGTGGCGTGCACTGGCGTCGTCGGGGCCGATGACGGTCAGTTGGCGGTTTCTATCGTCCGCCGGAATCGGCGCGTAGGGGACGGAAGCGGTTGTGGGGTCGGCGGGCATCTTCTTTCTCCGTATAAAATGATGGTTTGAACAATCGGCCGGCGCGCCGCGGCCCTTTTTGAACTGATCGCCCTTCTTTTCCTCGCCGGCTACCATTGCCTACAATTCATCGCAGCCTGCTGCCAAACGCGACAATCGCGCTCGCCACGTCGGACTTATTCGACAGAAAAATATAATGATGGCCGTGCGGTATCCGCACAATCTCGGCGGACGGAAGCTGGCGCTGGAGCGTTTCGATCTCGGCTGCCTGCATATGCGTGTGCATCGCATCCGCGGCCAGGCGTTTCGCCGGATCATTGCCGACCGGCAGGTCCGATGCACGCGGTATCGGGACGATCGCGAGGATCGGCACGGCAGGCGCGCGGAAGCGCGCCTCACCCTCCAAAATAGCGCTGTAGACGAAATCAGGCGTTTTCTGTTTGCCGACACCGCCAATCGCCGTCGCGGCAAAGGTCTGGCGCACCTCATCCTCCGGCATGATGCCGCCAAGCTGCTTCGAGACAAAACAGCGAAATGCCGCGAAGCTTGCCATACCGGCAGTACCGGGTTCATCCGCGGCCGCGCCGGCCGCACTCGCCTCGTCCGTTTTGATCCCCCCGAGTTCGCTCTTCAGGCTGCGCTGCAAAGCTGTTGCGTCATTCAGCAATGCTTCCATCTGCGCCTCGTCGAGCGGGTCGTCATGCATGTGCGCGACCTGCGCGCCGAGCTGCCGAAGATCGGGTAGATAGAAACCGCGTTGCGGATCGTATATCGCGTACCCGTGTGCGGCATCCAGATAGATCAGTCCCGCAACGCGAGCAGGGTGGGACGAACCGATCGCGCTCAAGTCCTCGCCGGCGATCGAATGGCCGGCAATGATCGGCCGCTCTATTTTCAGTGCATCCAGCACAGCGACGACGTCATCGGCCAGCCGATCGGCGGTATATCCGCTGTCGGGCACCGAAGACGCGCCGAAGCCTCGCCGCGTAATGCCATAGACGTGAAAATTATGGGAAAGCTCTGGCGCAATGTCGTCGAATACATGTGCCGTATTGCCGAGCCCGGCAAGCAATACCAGAGGACGCCCGCTGCCACCCCAGTCGAGGACCTCGAGTTTCACATCCTTGGCAACTGTAACGAAGCGCTGGCGATAGTGGGACGCTTCACTCTGCCACGTTGAAGTGGCCGGAGAACAGCTGTGCGGCGCAACAGCGGCTGCGGCCGGCACCACGCCGAGCGTTGCCGCCAGGGCAATCGAAATCCATCCGACCAATGCCACGCCAGATACGACGGAGGCCAATTTTTCTACATCACGATGTTTCATCTGCACACCTTATTTGCGCGAATATGATGTTCGCGCCGATCCGCAAAGGATCGACGCTCTAACGTGGCGATCGTAATCTTCAGCAGCTTCGAGAGAGGATATGGCAGTTCGGCGTCCAGCTCGGTAGCCGCAGCATTCGTTGCCTGCCAAAGCTCCTGCAGCGTCGGGATTATTTTCACGGCGTTCAGGCTAAACGAAATAAGGTGCTCGCGGGCATCCAGGCCTGGTCTGATGTCGACGAGACCTGCCTTCGCCATCTGCGCCACCGTCTGACTTGCGGCGGAGTGCGTAACACCCGCGCGATGCGCGAGAAGCTTGATCGATACGATCTCGGAATCCATGAGCGCGCGCACAATGGGCGTGTAGCGGGCACGGTAATCCAGGCCAGCGTGCTTATAGCCCTCCTCGACCGCTCCATCGAGCACCTCAATCAAATGACGCAGCAGCGTCCCAAGCGTCGGGCCTTCCTGGTTCATGCGGGGAATATAACAGCGCTGTTGCTTCTGGCAAGCGGCCGCGGAGGCGGCGCGGTGCGCCCGAACTGCGCCGGGCGCCAAAACCGGCTTTTCACGACTCCTACCCTGGCTTATGCCTTGCAAGCGGGGGACGGCGGCTGGCTACAGCCAGCACGCGCCCCGCGGTGAGGCTTCTCCGGCGATAGCGTCTTCCTGCCGACGAATCGAGAGAACCAGGATCAGAATGTCCGACGAAAGCTTGCCAGCAGCGGTCCGCGATTTCGTCTCACGGTATATGGATACGGTCGCGCAACTGGAAGCGCTGCTGCTATTCAGAAGCGACCCCCAACGTGCCTGGAATGTCATGGAAATGGCAGCGCGACTTTACGCCGGGGAACGGGAAACCGAACGCGCCCTCGAAAGACTGGCGGCGGAAGGCTTCCTGATCCTGGAGGAAGCCAAATACCGTTTTCAGTGCCGGGATGCCACCCTCGAACACATGGCAAGCGAAATCGCCACGCTGCACGCCACGCACCTCATCCCCTTGACCAATCTGATACACAAAAAGCCCAGCCGCGTCCGCGAGTTCGCGGACGCCTTCAAATTCAGGAAAGGTTCGTAGCATGAGCGAACTCATCTATGGCCTTTGTGCGGTCACCTCCTCGGTATGCGCTTATCTTCTGCTCACCGCCTACTGGCGAGGGCGATTCCGCCTCCTGTTATGGAGCGGACTATGCTTCTTCGGTTTGGCGGCAACCAATGTCCTGCTCGTCCTTGACAAGTTCGTCTTCACCACCGTTGACTTGTCGATCTATCGGAACCTTCTTTCGCTGATCGCCATGGCAATACTCATCTTCGGCCTTATCTGGGATAGCAAGTGATGAGCACCGTCCCGTATGTCCTGCTGGGTGCCCTGGCCGCGACGTCATTCGTGGCGGCGCTTTTTTTCCTCCGCTTCTGGCGGCAGACGCATGACAGCTTTTTTCTGTTCTTCAGCATTGCCTTCGGGATTGACAGTGTTGCCCGCTTCGCCCTGGCTTTGTGCCACGTAACGAACGACGACGAGCCCTGGTTCTATGTGCCGCGGCTCGTCACCTTCGGATTGATTGTCATCGCGATCTATCGCAAGAACCGGCCCGCCGGCCGAAACAACCCCGGCGTTACCTCCGAGCCCCATTAGCGCCACGCGAAAATAGCAAAAGTTCTTTGCTTCTTTCTTTCAAGAAAGAAGATTCTTCTTTTCTGAAGAAAAGAAGCAAAAGACTTTTATCGGTTGCGTCCAACAGCCAGTCCAGATCGGTATTCGGATGCCAGCCGCAACGGACAAAAGTTTTTTGGTTCTTTTTTTCAAAAAAGAACTGCTTGCCTTCCTTTCTTTTCGCACGGCGGCACGCATCGCCTGCAACGCCGATGGCCAAACAACCGGCATCCGCGCCTAGATCTGGCGCTCGTAACGGATCGGCACACCGTCCTTTACGAACGACAGGCCTGCCCACCCGAGACGATCATTGTAGAAGATGTCGAGGTGCACGTCGCCGGTCAGGGCGAAAAGACGCGCGTGCAGCGTGGTCCCATTCGCCGCTGGAATGGCCTCGATGCCCGATCGGGTGACCGTTGGCCGCATCAGGCGGCCGTCCTGCGTATTGATCCAGGGGCCGACCAGCTCGCGGCGATTCCAGTGCGTGGCGGGCAACGCATTGGCCGGCGCGACATAGCGCGGCGCCCTGGTGCCCTCCACAACCAGCTCACCGCTCTCGCGATGTCCGGATACACGGTAGCGTGTGCCGTCATCGTCCGTCTCCGTCTCGATCCCCACAACCTCGCCGTCGCGCCACGTCTCGGTTGCGTGATGAATATACCGGTACAGCGTGACGCCGAGTATCCTGTACGCAAGCGCGACCGCAATATGCACCGTCAGCGACCCTTCGCCCGGCTCGAACGTCAGCACGTGCGTTCCGAGCTTCGATCTCCCACGAACAACGTCGAAGCCGAGCCGGTTGCCCGCCGGGATCGGCAGGGCGTGCGGTGGCACCGTCACCATCGCCGCCGCGCCGCTCAGCAGTGCGCGCCGGCCTATCACGGTGCCTCCTGCTATGCGTTTGCCGTCCGCCGTCATGCCCTGCCTGCCGCCTCCAGGCGGAGGACCTCGCCCGCCGCAAAAGGATTTACGGCGCCCGGGCCGGATTGGATGCCGCCAAAATTGCAGGCATCCGAAGGCAGCGCGTATTCGTATTAGCCGACATGGGCGCAATTCTCCCTTCCGCATGGCCCGCCAGCGCGCTACCGCGCGTCAACGCGGCCGCCTTTCGGCTGTGCCTGGCTGGCCTCGCATGACCCTGCTCCGTCGCCTCGGCGACTACACCAACCATCCGGATCCGCTCACCGCGGCCTGCAACCGCATCGCCCTTCTGGTCGTCGCGAACCAGCCTTTCTATCCGCTCTATCTCTGGTGGATTGTCGGCAGTGGCTGGCGCGTCAGCGTCTGGACGTTTCTCTCCACGCCCTTCTTCGCCGCCGTGCCTTCCGTGGCGCGCCGCAACGCCCGCGCCGGGCGCGCCATGCTGCCACTGACCGGCATCGCCAACGCCGCGCTCAGCACCGCGGCCTTCGGCGAGTCTTCCGGTGTGGCAATGTTCCTCATCCCCTGCGGCCTCATTGTGCTATGCGCCTTTCGTGACGGCGAGCGGCGCATTACGATTGCCCTGCTGGCGCTTGCGCTGATCACCGCCCTGGCGCACAGCCATTATGGTTCGCTATATTATCATTTCGCGCCCGCCCAGTATGCGCGCTTTCGCCGCCTGAACGCCACCAGCGCCGGCGCGCTCTCGATTGTCATTCTCTGGAGCCTCATCCGAGCCCGCGCATCCGGCGCGCCACAAAAAACCCGACCGACGCCGCCGCGCCCGTCACCACCGTGCCCCAGCAAAGATCCGCCAGCGTGACACTCGCCGCCCAGCCCCGCAACGTCGCCTGGTTCGTCAAATCATAGGTTGCGTAAGCAACAAGTCCCAGCATCGCCCCGTGCGCCAGCGCCCCCGTCCACCGCCCCCCGCCGAGCCCCGGCGCCACCGCAAAAACCACAATGCCCGCGATATAGATCAGATAAAACGCCGCCGCCGGCGCTACGTTGAAACCCTCAAGCAGCAGCGGCCCCAATTTCGGCCGATAGATCCGCCCCGCGGCAAAGCTCAGCCAAATCGCATCGAGCGCCAAAAACGCAAGCCCAGTGGCGAGATAAGTGGCAGCCCACGTGAGCATTCCCTGCTCCCTTCAGTTGGTCGTATCGCTGGAATTACGGGGGCACGTCTTCAACGGACGCAGGCTTACAATACCTAACGACCGTTCAAAAAAGGAAGCAGTTCTTTTTTGAAAAAAAGAACCAAAAAACTTTTGCTCTTTGCACGCTACCATAATCCGCCCTTCTCATCCTGGGGCGGCCGCCTTTCGGCGCCGACCTGCCCGCTGAACTGTCCCGACCGTTGTGGTAAAGGGCGTCACCCGCCCGTCCGCGAAGGCTCGCAAACAGTCGTCGACAAATTCGAGCGTCTCGGCATGGCCGCTGCTGACATCGATGGAGGCTTCCAGCGCAAGTATTTGTGCGAGGCTCGTCAGCAATATGGTCGCAACGATCGGCGGCATGCCCGGCGTTTCGCCACGCTGCGCCAGATGCGTCGCGAGCACCCGCGTCTGCAGCGCCCTTAATTCCTCAGCCGTCCGCGCCACTTCCGCTCTGACGGCCGGGTGATGATTGGCAAGTGCGTTCAACTCCACCGCAAGGATCGCTTGCGCCGGATCGCGGTTGAGCACCTGCAGCGCCCGCAGCGGCTCCGCAGACCGCATCGCCTCTTCCACCCGCGCGCGAAATCTTTCAGCGTTCTGGCGGATCACGGCGACGAACACATCGTCCATCGTATGGAAATAGTAATGTACGATCTGGCGCTTGAGGCCGAGCTTCTCCGCCAGGCTCCGGGCGGAAACCGCGGGGTATCCCGCCGTGCGTATGAGCGCCTCCGCCGCGTCGACCAGCGCGGCGCGCACCGCCGAGCTCTCTCCGCCTCTGCGACGATCGGAAACCATCCGGCCCTTTGCCCTGCAGCGCCCTCATCCGCCGCTACGACGGCACCGGGCGCGTATCAACCCCATGTGTCAAGCA
Organism: Acetobacteraceae bacterium; assembly: GCA_035507235.1. Taxonomy (GTDB): domain Bacteria; phylum Pseudomonadota; class Alphaproteobacteria; order Acetobacterales; family Acetobacteraceae; genus CAJCIS01. Next base: position 8,053 of record DATJOH010000017.1, on the reverse strand, counting down.
TCAGGTCGCTCTCTCCCACAATCGGCCGTCGCCGACGCCTGATTATGGAGCCGCGCCTACCTCGAGTTGCGCGCGCTCGCAGGACCCGGGAAAGCCGGCGGTCGTCGTCAGCTTAAGGTGCAGGTTGGCCAGCCCCCGGACGATAAAGCTTGGCTCGTACTCGAGGTTTCGCGCGCCCCGGGGGCCGTGCTTTGCCGCGTCAAGGTCGATGTCGGCCGTATGCTCAAGGAATTTTTCGAGCATCACCCGCACCTCAACGCGCGCCAATGGCGCGCCGGCACAGACATGCTTGCCCCGCCCGAAGGCTATATGCTCCTTGATACGCGGTCGGTTCAGTGCGAATTCCTGCGGGTGTTCCCAGCGCCGTGCATCGCGGTTGCCCGCCGCCAGCGCCAGCATCACCTTCGTGCCGGCAGGCACCTGTATATCGCCGATGCGCGTATCCTTGCGCGCCAGCCGCGCCGTCTGCTTGGTGGACCCCTCCAGGCGCAACACCTCTTCCAGTAATTGCGGAATCAGCGATGGATCTTGCCGTAGCTGATCCTGCAGCAGAGGCTGGTCGATAATGTAGCGCATCGAGTTGCCCAGCAGCTTGGCGCTCGTGTCCTGGCCGGCGCCGAACAGGAACGTCGCCAGGCGCACGATTTCTCCGGCATCCGGTGTCGAGCCGTCAGGGAATTTTGCGTTCGCCAACTCGGAAAGCACATCCTCCCCCGGGGCATCGCGCCGCTCCTGTACATACTGGGCAAAATAGCCACCCATGACAACGAGCGGGTGGCTTGCCGACGAATAATCGTTCTCGCCTTCCTGAAGACTGCCCGGCGGTGGCGCCGCCTCAATGGCCTCCATGAACAGCTTGCGGTCGCCAGGCGGCACGCCGAGCAGATCGGCGATCACCTGGGTTACGAAGGGCGTCGCAATGTCCTTGATAAGCTCGCATCCGCCCCGCGACACCGCATCCCGCACGAGCTGGTCAGAATATTCGGCAATGAACCGTTCGTTGGCCCTGAGTCGTGAAGGGGTGAACAGGCGCGACAGCAGCGAACGGACAAAACTATGGTGCTGGTCGTCATAATTGACCAGCAGATCACCGCCCAGGAACTCTGCCCGATGCGCCTCCACCTCGGCGGTGATGTCCGGGCCCCTGGGTTCGAACGGCAGCGGCGCGGCCGCGCCCTGCAACCCGATGATCGCTGAAAAATCCTCGGTATTCTGCAACACCTGCAGAATTTCCGCGAAGCCGGTCACTATGATATAGTCACGGCCGGGGATCCGGTAGATTGGTCCCTTGGCGCGTATGGCCTCGAAATAGGCATAAGGATCCTTCAGGATCTCATAGTCGGTAAAGTAGTCGCGCTCTTCCATGGCCTGCATGTCAATCTCCCCGATCTGTTGCGCCGCGCCTCAATGCAAGCGGCACGTGCCGGCGCGTCGCAATGCTCAATCCTCTGCCGCAATGGTCACACGCAGGCCGGAAATTCCCTCGTTCATGCGGATTTGACAGGCAAGCCGCGAACTTCCGTCACGATGGACGGAGCCGTCCAGCAGGTCGTTCTCGTCGCCGCTCACCGGCGGCAGAAGGTCCGCGAACGCCGGATCAACGTGCACGTGGCACGTAGCGCAGGAGCAGACGCCGCCGCACAACGCGAGAATATCGGCGACCCCGGCATCGCGGATGATTTCCATAACGCTGTGGCCGGCCGCCGCTTCCAGCGTCGCGGTCTCCCCGTTTCTGGTCGTAACGATCAATCTTGCCATGCTCGCAGATCGCTCCCGCAAAGGTCTGTCCTGGCGCGCCGGAGCGGCCCCGGCGTTGGCCTTGCTAGACATACGTCTAGCATGCTAGACAAGGTGATAGCAACCGGTATCGCCGGCCAGGGACGCCGCGCACGCGGGGCCTTACGGCCGGCGCAAGAGCCGAAGGGGGAGTTTCAACGCCATGTCCATCGCGGACGTCTCCGACCGATCCATCGCCACGCTCATCAGCCTCGCCGGCCGCACGGCCATCGTCACCGGCGGTGCCTGGGGACTGGGCAAGGCAACCGCGCGGCGGCTCGCCGAGGCCGGTGCCGCCGTTCTCATCGGCGACATTGACATGGAAAAGGCGGCGGCCACGGCGAGCGAAATCAGCGAGGCGTGCGGCGGCGCCCGGGTTGGCGCCATCAATATGGATGTCGCCGACAGCGACACGATCATTGCGGCCGCGAATCTGGCGGTCCGTGAGTTGGGCGGTATCGACATCTGGGTCAATAATGCCGGCGTTGCGTCCAACACGCCGCTTCTCGACATGACGGATCCGGAATGGGATCGCGTCATGGCGGTGAATCTGCGCGGCCTGTTCGTGGGTGCCCGCGAAGCGGCGCGCCGCATGATCGCGGCCGGCAAGGGCGGGGTTATCGTCAACCTGGCATCGCTCGCCGGTTTCATGGGCATCGCCCCCGGCCAGGCAGCCTATGTCACCTCCAAGCACGGTGTGCGGGGGGCCACTCGGCAAATGGCACTGGAGCTCGCCCCACACGGCATCCGCGTTCTCGCCGTCGCGCCAGGCTATTGCCAGACCGAACATACCGCGCACCTCGCGAGCATGGATCCAGAGCTTCTCAAGCAAATTCCCATCCCCGGCATCGCCGGCAGCAAACTGGGCCGCGTCGGCGCGCCGGATGACATCGCGCGGGTGATCCTGTTCTGCGCGTCCGACCTCTCGATCTTCATGACCGGCAGCACATTGCTGGTGGATGGCGGGGAGGGCAGCTGATGCACCCGCGGCAAACGCGGGTTTCGGCAACAAAGCCTTGTTCCGTGCGGAACCAGAAAACAAACGTCCGTCGCGCAAACACGCGGCGGCGTTCGGCGGGTCAGTACTGCGGTACTGATCCCTACGATCGCCGGGAATGGTCCCGGCGCAAGGGGAAGGAACTTACCTGATGGCAGGCTCAAGGTCACAGAAACATGAGAGGCGGGCGTTGAATTACGCGGTGCGTTGTTTCGGCGTGCCGATGCTCATGTACGGAGTCGGCGTCTCGCACGCCTCCGGCAGCACGCCGCCGCCGCCGCCGCCGGAGCCGGTTACGGTCTCGGAATTGCCGCTGCCGCCGACCGCGCCCTCCGATGACATCGGCGCCTGCTCGTTGAGCATAAATCCGCACGACACGGGGTGCGTAAGCGCCTCCGCCAGCGCCATCTTCTCGGGCAGCTTCATGCCTGGCAATAATGAAATCCTTTCCATGGTGACCTACGCCGGCGCGCCGGCGTCGCCCGATCCGGGCGCGATCTATTCCGGCATCCAGATCGTGCTCATCAAAACCGACGGCGCGACTTTCTCAAACGGCGATGCCTGGAAATGCCTCACCTGCGGCGTGCCGGCCACTAATCAAGTCGGTGTGGCGGATATCAGCTCATATCCGCAATCCTTCCAGGACGGCATGCGCGCCCTCGCGGGCACGACAATTCTGGATTGCACACCATACAATCTCGCCGACGACCAATGTACCCCAGCGCAATTGCACATGTACCCCATTCGCTGGAACGTAACGGCGGATGGCTCGGGGAATGGTGGCAGCATACGCGAACTGCGCATACACCCGGACAATGTGCATCTCGGATTTAACACGTTCGCCGTCGTGGGCGGCGCTGAGACGGAATATGGGCTTTTCGGTCGCCTGGTCTTCAACCCCTCGCCAACGACCGGCCTTCCGCTGGCGCCGCGCTACGATCTGGTGAACGTAACAACGCTTCTGCCTTCGAAGGCAAGGGATCAGGAAGTCGTAACCCAGGTTCCCGGAAAACCAAGCCAACTGATGATCAACCACAAGGCGATCACCGTTGGAGAATTCAGGGGCTTTAGCAAGGACGGCACAGAGGCCTTCTACATCGGCTATCCCTGGGAATCCGACAATATTGACGTCTTCGCTGTCAACCTGACCAGCGGCGCCGTGCGCCGTCCCACGAATAACCCCGGCTACACGGACCCGGTCGATTCATCACCCGACGACAAATGGCTGGTCATGATGGAGACGTACCCGTCGACGCGCATGCAGTTCATGTCGGCGATGCGCGGCGTTCCGCCGCTCAACGACATGGTAACACCAGCCGCGGTCTCATCCGTGCGCAATAACGGTCAGCGCCGTTTCTTCCAGCCCATCATGGTGGACCGTTACGGCGAACGCGGTAACTATCAGGGTCAGCAACTGAACGCGGGTGATCAATGCCCCGGCTGCATAAACGACCCGAATTGGAACGGCATGGCCGATCCGCGCTGGTCATGGGACGGCACGCGTGTCGTCTATTGGCAGGCGCTGGCAGTTCCGCCCGCCTGCGGCGGCGCCAACCCGCTGCCATGCGAGGCATCGACCGAGCCCGGCGGTCGGGCGACGCGTATCATGATGGCGCAACTCACCAGCCGCGGCCCGGTCACATACGTGCAGCCGACGCCCGTGTCCGACACGGTGCAGTGGGGCACGTCCTATTACCCTGGCGGCACGATGCCGCTGCACGCGTTCCTGCATGGCGGCAGCTACACCTTGCCTGGCCAGGCCTGGGGTTCAGCGACAGTGAAAATCAGGGAGAATGCCGCCCGCACGCAGGTCGAACGCGTGCACGTCGATTACAATGATTTCTCCGACGATGGGCTGAACTGGCTCACCGGCAGTGAAAGCGTTGTGGGCACGGCCCCGAATGCCTACACGAGCGAACTACTCTGGAGGTCGCACATCAAGCAAAACGGCGTTGGCTACAATTTCACCAACCGCAAGGACACCAGCGCCGGCGGGTTTGAGCTCATTATCAATCTGATCGATCCGCTCTTCGAAGCAACTGGCGCCCTGACCAGTAAGGTCGACCACATACTATTTGCGCAACCGCAAAACGGCACTTAGGGTATCCCGGCCAGCGCGGCCCGCATCGCCCGCAAGGCGGTGCGGGCCGCAATTCGGCCCGGACCCGGTGCGTAAGGCCCGTCTTGCGCAAACAAAGGCCGATGCCCACGCTCCTACGCCGCGATCCGCCGTGGCATGACCAGCAACCATGCTCGCTGGGCGTGACATTCTACGTCACACTTATTAACAATCCCGCTATCTGAAACGATCACCCAGTAACGCGGAGCCAAAGCCTTCTTTCAAATCGAACTCGAAAACGGTTTGTAATGTCAACCATTTCCGGATACCAAACCGAAAGATCATCAAGTGGAATGGGTGAGCGAAGCGCTTCCCATCAAGGACCCAACCAACGCACGCAGAGATTGGCAAAAAAGTGACGCAAGAAAGTATTTCTTTTTTGAAAAAAAGAAACAAAAAACTTTTGCTTTTTTAGGCGGAGATATTGGCGGACCGGCGGCCAGGTTTTGGAGATCGCAAGATCGAGCGAGCATCGCCCCAACGGAGTCGCGGGCCACGGGCTGAAATAAATGTCCGTCCGCGCGTAATCTCTTGATTGCAGATGAAGCTTCATCTGTCCAGACGAAATCTGCCGTGGCGCATTCAACCTTCACGATCGCTGTACAGTCACTCAAATTAAAAAATTTCACGGAATTGTGTGTAGAGTAACATTTACTTTCGGAAATGTCCCGCTTAGCGATACCCCCGCACCTGATACTTAGGTCGAAGCATTTTCTATTGCGATTAAGTATTCGTTGCGATAAGTAAACCGCAAGGGTTTCGAAGGAGGGAACATGATCCGTCATATCGCCACAATCAGCCTGGCCATGAGCCTTGTTTCGTCCGGCTTCGCGTTTGCCGCGAAATGTCCGGTTGCGGGCACGTGGAAGGACACCAATTATGGCGAAACCTTCGTCATGAAGAGCAACAAGAAAGGCACGGCCGGCGCGAACCCGGAATGCAGCAATGAGAATTCGCAAATCACCACAACGACGTTGTCGAAGAAAATTTGGGACTTCAACATTACATCGAAGAACTGCTCGGTCGTCATCACCGCCGACTTCGATTTTGCCAAGGGCAGTTGCACATCGGCGAGCGGCAGTATTACGATTCCCGGCGTCGGCACGCTGCCGGACAGCATAAACAAGACGGCAACGGCAAGACGGAGCCCGCCGCCGGCGCAGAGCACGCTGGGCAGCGGTTTGAAATAATAATCCTGCCGCGCGCGGGCCCGCCAGGGCCACGCGTTCGGTTGCAATTCTTGGCATATCCGGCCAGCGCCACCGAACGGCGCTGGCCATTTTTGTCACATAACCCTGGCAACGATCTGACCGCGGCGGCTGGCGTTCCCAGGTCCGGGAAGGCATGGCAAGAACAGCATCAGGTTCCATCAGGGAGATGCCCATGCTGCGCGCCATGTCAGGCGAGGCCGCGCCCGCCACGATCGATACGTCGCGGCAGGATCAGGCCATTGCCGCCAACGCCGCCTGGCTCGATCTGGAAAACCCGAGCGAACAGGAGCGCGCGGAAGTGGAACGCGCCACCGGCCTCGAACTGCCGACGCATGACGAGGTGAGCGAAGTGGAGGCCTCCAGCCGGCTGATCGTGACGGGCAATGTGCTGACGCTGAGCACGCCGGCGATCAGCCATGGCGAGGGCGACCGGCTGGTGGTGAGCCCGCTCGGGTTCGTGCTGACGCCGACCCGGCTGGTGACGTTGCGCTACGCGCCAAGCCAGGTGGTCGACAAGTTCGCAACGCATTGGCACGCGCCGGGACCGTGCGCCGGCATGGAGCCGTTCCTCGGGCTGCTCGAGGCCATGGTGGACCGGATGGCGGACGGGCTGGAACGCGAAGGCGCGCTGGTGGAAAAACTCACCGGCGCGGTGTTCGGGCCGGCGATGGCGGAGCGACAATCGCGCCAGCGCGACAGGTTTCTGCGTGAGACGCTGACGCAGGTCGGGCGATCGGGCGAACGCATCAGCCATATACGCGATGGGTTGCTCGGCGTGCTGCGCATCGTGCGCTTCGTGCGCCAGGCCGCGAGCTGGGCTGAGCCGCCACAGGGCAAGCGGCTGACGACGCTCGAGAACGACATCGTCTCGCTGAACGATTACGAGACGCAGCTGATCGGCAAGGTGCAGTTTTTGCTGGATGCAACACTGGGGTTCATCAGCATCGAGCAGAATAATAGCGTGCGCACGTTGACCGTGGTCAGCGTGGTGGGCATTCCGCCCACCCTGGTTGCCGGCATCTATGGCATGAATTTCAAGATCATGCCTGAGCTGGAATGGAAATATGGATACGCTTACGGCCTGGTGGTGATCCTGCTGAGCGCGGTGCTGCCGTGGGTGTGGTTCAGGAAGCGGGGGCTGGTGTGAGCGACTGCTGTATTTGGGCACGCTGGGTTGGGGGCGCAACGGCCCAGAGCAGGGCGGCGGCGATTATGTTCAGGGCGGCGAACATCCAGAGACGGCCAGTGGATAGATCGGCGGGCGACGGGGCCAGGGCGACGATGCTGTAGGCCAGGTTCGCGGCCGTGTGGAACAGCATGTTCGAGAGGATGTTATAGCCGCCGCGGTGATAGGCCCATGCGAACAGGAAACGCAGGGCCACCGTTGCCACCAGGAAGATGTAGAAAGGCGTGTAGCCCTGGATGGCGCCCGGCGTGACTATGAAGAAGAGCGGCACATGCCAGAACGCCCAGATCAGGCCAAGAACGAACGTCGCGGCGCCGAGCGGCAGGATATTGTCGAGCTTGTCAGATAGCAGCGACCAGCCGTACTCCTCCGCCAGGGTGCCGCCGAGCACGAAGAGGAAGAAATAGCTCATTGGAAATTCGGCCAATGTCATTGTGAAATGTGGCGTCGTGTGGGTCAGCGCGGCGTGCAGAAATTCGACGATCGCTGCCAGGATCGGCAAGAGGAAGAATGCGACCAGGAATACCGCCCAGCCCATGCGCGGATCGAAGGCGCGGGCGAAGAAGCGTAAGGCGCGTCGCGGGCCGCCCTCCGCCAATGTGGTGACCAGGGCACCGATGAAAGGACCGAACGAGCCGATTACCAGGACCGGAAAGAGCGGCAGCGACAGCCTGTGCCGGGTGATCGCGTAGCCCGCCAGCCACAGCGCCCAGGCCATGACGAATGTCACCGCAAGGTATAGCGCGATCGGTTTTATGTTCTGA
>DATJOH010000016.1:0-3648 GCA_035507235.1 Acetobacteraceae bacterium | reverse complement strand
CCTGGACCCCGCTACTTTGTCAGGAGACAAGGAGGGGCGCAGCACGGAGTTGCTGACGCCTGGGTTACGCCCCTCCTTGTCTCCTGACGAAAACAGATGGGGGTCTGGGGCCTCAGGCCCCAGCCGGGTCCAGGGGCGGAGCCCCGGTCGCCGAAGGCAATCTCTCCGATCGCCAAACGATCCCCGCCTACCGCGCCCCGCTCGGCCACAGGACCACGCGGAGGGTTTGGAGGATGATCAGGAGGTCGAACAGGATGGAGAAGTTTTTGACGTAGTAAAGATCGTAGCTGAGTTTGGCGCGGGCGTCCTCGATGGAGGCGCCATAGGGGTAATTGATTTGTGCCCAGCCGGTGAGGCCGGCTTTTACCATATGGCGTTCCTGGTAGAGCGGCAGATGCCGTTCCAGATCAGTGACGAATTCCGGTCGTTCCGGGCGGGGACCGACCAGCGACATTTCGCCGCGCAGCACGTTCCAGAGTTGCGGCATTTCATCGATGCGGCTTTGCCGCAGGAACTGGCCGACGCGGGTGATGCGTGGATCGCGTTCGGCGGCCCACACGGCACCGGCTTTTTCCGCGTCCACGCGCATGGTACGGAATTTCAGGATCGGGAACAGGCGGCCGTTGCGGGTGACGCGTTGTTGCCGATAGAGCACCGGGCCGCGGTCATCGAGTCTGATGGCGATGGTTGCGGCGAGCAGGAACGGGCTGAACATGATGAGCAGCATCAGGCTGACGATGATGTCGAGCAATCGTTTCAGGCTGCGATCCAGTGCGCCGAAATAGAACCCTGGCGTGTAGAGCAGCCAGCCGACGATTTCCTGGCGTCTGACATCGACGCGGCGGGTTTCGTGTTCGATGAAGCTGAGGTAGGGACTGACGGGAAAGCCGCCTTTCTTGCATTCCAGCAGGCATTCCAGTTGCAGGCCACGTTCTTCGTCTGGCGCGACCACGATTTCGTCGGCGTCCAGTTCATGTGCGATGGCGAGCGTTTCGCTCATCGATACGCTGCGTATGCGATCGCGGTAATTCTCCACCAGCCGCTGATCCGCCTCGCCGAAGGTGGGGTCCTGCACGAAGGTGATGTCGTAATGGGTTTTGATGGCGGCGCCGCCGAGCAGGAAGGTCAGGTCCCAGCCGCGGCTGCCGGCACCGATGATGACCAGGCGGCGGCGAAACACGCCTGCTTCGCGCAGCAGGCCGAAGATCAGGCGCGCGATGATGGCCGCGGCGGAAAAGCCGAGCACGGCGCCGGCAAACATGCGCACCCGGTTTGCAGGCGGTCCCACCACATGGGCCAGCATGACCATGGAGCAGGCGGTGGCGACGGCGCCGAGGCTCACGGCCAACGGCACGCGCGCAAGCGCGCCGCGGGTATCGATCACGGCTTCGCGGCGGTAGAGGCCGAGGGCGAACAGGCAGACGATATTCACGCAGGGATAGAGCGCCGCCCCAAGCCCGTCCGGCGTCGCCGCGAAGCATTCGTCGCCCCAGCAGCCCAGGCGAAGCAGAAGGGGCCAGAGGGCGAGCATGGCGACGAGATCGAGAAAAAAAAGCGCCTTGCCGCTCGTCACGTTTGGCCTGTCCACATGCCCGTTGCGTAACCTATGGGCGCGGTGCGCGCGCCTGGTCAACGCCGGGCAGGTGGGCGATGGTCTAAATGCCGCAGAGGCCTGGAAGTGTTAATTGAACTCAAAAATAATGTCGGTCGCACATAGGTGGCCGGCGCGACAGGAGGACGGATTATGCGGTTCGAGTCGCTGGCCTGCGGTATGTTAACGCTGTGCGTTGCATGCGGCGCACGTGCCGCGGCGCCGCCGCACGTTGCCGCCGCGGCGCTGAAATCCATGTTGGCGGGTGCGGCCCGCCCGCTTTCGCTCGCGGGGCGTGATCTTTCCGGGGACGATCTGAGTGGCTTTCGTCTTGCCGGCGCGGATCTGCATGGCGCCAATCTGCATGGTGTGAAGCTGGTGGGTGCCGATCTGAGCGGTGCCAATCTTTCTGCTGCCGATCTTACCTTCGCCTGGGTGATAAGGGCGAATTTTTCCCATGCCAATCTGCAACGTGCCACGTTGCAGACGGTGGTGACCTCGCACGGCATGCAGAACACGCCGGCGGAGGCGGCGAATTTCGCCGGTGCCGATTTCCGCGGCGCGAGCGTTACCGTGCATTTCAGCTACGATGATATGCGCGGGGCGAATTTTTCCGGTGTCGATATGTCCGTCGTCATGGCCAACCAGTCCATGGGTTTGCTGCGCACGGAGTTCGACGATGCCAATCTGGAGGGTGCGCATTTCGACCATGCCGGCCTCGGCCGGATCACGTTTCGCTACGCGAAGCTGCGCGGTGCCGATTTCCGCGGCGCCGACCTGACGCACGCCGACTTCACAGGCGCCTACTTCGACCACACCGACTTCACCGGCGCAAAGGTAACCGGCGCCAATTTCGACGGCGTCGATCCGAAGGGCGCGATTGGCCTCGATATCGCGGCGCACCAATAGCAAAAGCTTTCGTGCATTAAGAAGGAAGGTTCTTCTTTTCTGAAGAAAAGAAGCAAAAGACTTTTATCAGTTGCGTCCAACAGCCAGTCCAAATGGGTGGATTCAGATGCTGCTCGAAACGGATAAAAGTTTTTTTCAAAAAAGAACTGCTTGTCTTCCTTCTTTTCAAATGCTTGTCTTGTTCGCGCCCTCCAAAGCGAGGGCTATGAATTTCTGGGTCTGCTCCAGGGCGCCGGAGACCGGCGACAAATCGGCGCGGGAGGCGATTTCGGGGAAACGGGCGGCGATCGTTTCGGGCGTGCGCTCGGCCGTCGGCAGGAAAACGCCGGGGCCTTCCTCGATATGCGTGACGTCGAACACGCCGGCGCCGGCGCTCATGATGACGCGGCTGGGCGCGTCCTCGCCGCACAGAAAAAGCACGGCGGGCGTTACGGTTTCCGGCGCCATCAGATCGAGTGCGGTTGGCGGCAGCAGATCGTTTGTCATTGCCGTGGCCGCCGAGGGCACCAGGCTATTCACGCGTATGTCGTACTTGATGCCTTCCAGGTGCAGCACATTCATCAGCCCGATCATGGCGGCCTTCGCCGCGGCATAATTCGCCTGGCCGAAATTGCCGTAAATACCGGAGGCGGAGGACGTGAACAGCACGCGGCCGTATTTCTGCTCGCGCATCGCCGGCCAGGCGGCGCGGGTGATGTAGGCGCTACCCAGCACGTGCACGCGCCAGACCGCTTCGAAATCCTCGTTGCTCAGCTTGGCAAAACTCTTATCGCGCAGGATGCCGGCATTGTTCACCACGATATCGACGCGCCCCCAGGCGGCGAGGGCCTGGGCGACCGCCGCGTCCGCTGCCTCGGCGTTGCTGACATCGGCGGCGTTCGCCTGCGCGACGCCGCCGGCCGCTTCGATCTCTGCGACGACGGCGCGTGAAGCGGCCGAGGGGGCACCGTTTTCCGGCAGATCACTTACCAGCACGCGGGCGCCGCGCGCGGCGAGCCCCAGCGCATGCGCCCTGCCGAGGCCGCGCCCGGCGCCGGTAACGATCGCCACCCGATCATCGAAACGAATCATCCCGCCTGCTCCCGTTTCCGCCGCCCGATGCCTGGGCACGGTTGCGTCTCGAGCGCTGCTTAACCGAACTTCGCGGG
>DATJOH010000015.1:0-4356 GCA_035507235.1 Acetobacteraceae bacterium | reverse complement strand
TGCCACCCCCAACGCCGCCCAGGCACGCGCCGGATCCCCCACGGAACGTCCGATATCCCCAGGCCGCGGCGCGCCAGTCCGCACGATGGGCTGGCGGTCGGTCAGCATACCCAGAACACGGGCGAGTTCGGCGATGCTGGTTTCCCGTCCCGTGCAGACGTTGAACACGCTGGCGCCCGGCGTCACGGTCAGCACGCGCATGGCGGCCAACAGGTGCGCCACGACGTCCGCCACATGCACAAAATCCCTCGTCTGCATGCCATCGCCATGGCGGGTGATCGGCAATCCGGCCGCCAGCCGGTCGGCGAAAATGGAAATCACCCCGCTATAGGGCGACCGCGGGTCCTGCCGCGGACCATACACGTTGAAGAAGCGTAACCCCATGGTGGGCACCAGGTGCACCCGCCAGGCGACGGCGGCATGAAATTCGGAGGCCAGCTTGTCCGCGCCGTAGGCGGTCAGCGGCGCGCAGCGGGCATATTCGGTGGCAACCGCACCCGCCAGGTCCCCATAGACGGCGGCTGAGGAGGCATAGACCACCGGCACGCCGCCATGCAGGCGGGCCGCATCCAGCACCGCAATCGTGCCGCCGAGATTGACGCGATGCGTGCCGAGCCAATCCTCCGTGGCGCGTTGCACAGAAGCGACAGCCGCCAGATGAAAGCAACATTCGACGCCGTCCATGGCGGCCGCGACCGTCGCCGCATCGGCGACATCGCCCTCGATAACAGAAGCGGCCGGCGATACATTCTCGAGTGTCCCCGACGAAAAATCGTCCAGCACCGTCACGTCGTGCCCGGCGGCCAGCAGCGCATCCGTGAGATGGGAGCCGATGAACCCGGCCCCCCCAGTAACCAGCGTGCGCACGCCGTGAACCCCCCGCTGCGGCCGGGCGCAAAATTTGGCGCGGCATCTGCCGATGCCACACGTGTTTACATGAAGTGAAATCAAACGTGCGGGAGCGCTTTCTTGCCGCGGCTGCGCCCCGGTCGGTAAACCCGCCGCATGCAGGCCAAGCCGCACCCCAGCCACCCCGAGGCCACCGCCGTTATTCTCGCGGCCGGGCTCGGCACGCGCATGAAGTCCGCCTTGCCGAAGGCGGCGCACAAGCTCGCCGGCCGCCCGATGTTGCAGCATTTGCTGGCGACCTGCGAAGCATTGTTCGGCCGCATTGTCGTGGTTGTCGGGCCGGATATGGAGTCGCTGGCGAAGCTTGCGGCGCCGCACGCAGTGCGCGTGCAGGCGGAGCGGCTGGGCACCGCCCACGCGGCCCTGGCCGCGGCCGATGCGTTTGGCGACGGCGATGTCGCCGTCCTATTTGCGGATAATCCGCTGATAAGCAGCGAAACGCTGCGCACTCTGCTCGATACGCGGCGCGACTCCGCGGCCGGTTTGGCGCTGATGGCGATGCGCCCCGCTGATCCCGCACGCTATGGCCGGCTGGTGATGGAGAACGGCGTCGTCGCGCGCATCGTGGAATGGGCGGATGCAACGCCGGCGGAACGGAACATCACACTCTGCAACGCGGGTGCGCTGTGCGGCCCGGCGGCGCGCTTGCTCGGCTGGCTGCGCGATATTCGTAACGACAATGCCAAGGGCGAATATTATCTTACCGATCTGGTGGCGCTGGCGCGGCGCGACGGCGAACGCGTGGTTGCCGTGGAGGCGCCGGAAGCGGAATTGCGCGGCATCAATTCCCGCGCCGAACTGGCCGCCGCGGAAGCGGAAATCCAATCCCGCCTGCGCATGGCCGCCATGGATGCCGGCGCCACGCTGATCGCGCCGGAGACGGTTTTCTTCGCGTGGGACACGGCACTTGCGCCCGATACGGTTGTGGAACCGCATGTCGTTTTCGGCCCCGGGGTCAGCGTGGAAAGCGGCGCGCAGATACGCGCCTTCACCCATCTGGAAGGGTGCCACGTTGGCGCCGGTGCGATTGTCGGCCCCTATGCGCGGCTGCGCCCAGGCGCGGTGCTGGGCGAAAACGCGCATGTCGGCAATTTCGTCGAACTGAAAGCGGCAACCCTCGGCGCCGGCGCAAAGGCCAACCATCTTGCTTATATCGGCGACGCGAGCGTCGGCCCCGGGAGCAATATCGGCGCCGGCACCATCACCTGCAATTACGACGGCTTCGAAAAGCATCGCACCGAAATAGGCGCGCGCGTGTTCGTCGGTTCCGACAGCGTTCTGGTGGCGCCCGTGCGCCTCGGCGACGGCAGTTTCATCGCCGCCGGCAGCGTCATCACGAAGGATGTACCGCCCGACGCCCTGGCCTTCGGCCGCGCCCGCCAATCCGAAATCCCCTCCGGCGCCGCACGTTTCCGTGCGGGGAAAGCGAAAGGGTAATGCAGCGAAAAGAGCAAAAGTTTTTTGGTTCTTTTTTTCAAAAAAGAACTTCTTTCTTGAAAGAAAGAAGCAAAGAACTTTTGTCTGTTAAGCCATGTGCGGCATAGTCGGCGTTATCGGGCGGGAGCCGGCGGCGCCATTGCTGCTGGGGGCGCTGCAGCGGCTGGAATACCGGGGCTATGACAGTGCCGGCATTGCGACGCTTGTGAATGGTCATATTGAGCGCCGGCGCGCCAGCGGCAAACTGATAAATCTGGCTTCGTTGCTGGAACGCGACGGCTTGCCTGGCACCACCGGCATCGGCCATACGCGGTGGGCGACGCACGGCGCGCCCACGGAAGGCAATGCGCATCCGCACGCCACCGCGCTTGTGTCCGTGGTGCATAACGGCATTATCGAAAATCATGCGAGCCTGCGCGCGGAACTGGAGGCCGCCGGGCAGGAATTCTCCACCGAGACGGACACCGAAACGGTCGCGCAATTGGTCGATCTGCACCTGAAGCAGGGCATGGCACCGGCGGACGCCGCCGGCGCCGCTTTCCGACGCCTGGACGGCGCCTATGCGCTGGCGCTGCTGTTTGCCGGGCACCCGGAGCTGATGATCGGCGCCCGCCACGGCGCGCCGCTTGCCGTGGGTTTCGGCACCGGCGAAATGTATCTGGGCAGCGACGCCATGGCGCTGGCCCCGCTCACCGATCGTATCGCTTACTTGCAGGACGGCGACTGGGCTGTTCTGGATCGCGAGGGCGCGCGTTTCTATGACGCCGCCGGCGCCGAAGTGACGCGTGAAATTCGCCGCACCGCGCTTTCCGGCGCGGCTATCGGGAAGGGCGGCTACCGTCATTTCATGGAAAAGGAGTTGCACGAGCACCCGGCGGTGATCGGCGATTCGTTGCATCGCATGGTCGATCCCGGGACGCGCCTGGTAACGCTGCCCGATCTGCCGTTCGACCCCGCGCGTATCAGCCGCATTACCATGACCGCCTGCGGCTCCGCCTATTACGCGGGCCTGACCGGCCGGCACTGGTTCGAATCGATCGCCCGCATTCCCGTCGATGCCGATGTCGCCAGCGAATTCCGCTATCGCGACCCGCCGCTGCCGAAGGACGGCCTTGGCCTGCTGGTGAGCCAGAGTGGCGAAACCGCCGATACGCTGGCGGCACTCCGCTGCATGAAAGCCGGCGGCCAGATAATTCTGTCCGTGCTGAACGTCGCCGAAAGCAGCATGGCGCGCGAAAGCGATGCCGTGCTGCGAACCGTCGCCGGTCCCGAAATCGGTGTCGCGAGTACCAAGGCGTTTACCGCCCAACTTTCGGTGCTCGCCTGCCTGGCCCTGGCCTTCGCCCGCGCCCGCGGCGCCATCGACAAAGCGCGCGAAATCGAACTCACCGACGCGCTGCTGAAAGTGCCCGCCCATGCCGCCGAAGTTCTGGCGGAAGGGGATCGCGCCATACAGCGCATCGCCGAACGTGTCGCCGAAGCGCGCGACGTACTCTATCTCGGCCGCGGCAATTGCTTTCCCGTCGCCATGGAAGGCGCGCTGAAGCTCAAGGAAATCAGCTATATACACGCGGAGGGATATGCAGCTGGTGAAATGAAGCATGGGCCGATCGCGCTGATCGACAAATTCGTGCCAATCATCGGCATCTGTCCCAGCGGGCCGCTGTTCGAAAAAACCGCCTCCAATCTGCAGGAAGCACATGCGCGGGGCGGCCAAATCCTGCTATTGAGCGACACGGACGGCGTGGCGCGACTTGGCCATCTTGCGGTGGATTGCTTGACGCTACCCGACATCGATCCGTTCGCGGCGCCGCTGCTTTATACAATTCCAGTGCAGTTGCTGGCCTATCATGTGGCGGTGCTGAAGGGCACGGATGTCGATCAGCCGCGGAACTTGGCGAAATCTGTTACGGTTGAGTGATTTATTTCGCCTTCGGCGACCGGGGGCTTTGCCCCCTGGCCCCCCACCGGCGTGCCGCCGGCGTCACAAGCGCTGCGCGGCACAGCTTG
>DATJOH010000014.1:0-2737 GCA_035507235.1 Acetobacteraceae bacterium | reverse complement strand
CTGCCGCAGTACCTTCTTGTCGAGTTTCCCGACACTCGTCTTCGGTATCTCCGCGGCGAACTCGATGCGGTCCGGCAGCGCATATTTTGAAATATGTCCGGCCTCCACCGCGCGCATGATGTGCGACTTGATCGACGCCACATCACCTGTGCGGTCCGGCTGCAACACGATGATCGCCATCGGCCGCTCGCCCCAGGCGGCATCCTTCACGCCGATCACCGCCACTTCGGCCACATCCGGATGCGTCGCGACAATATCCTCGACATCCAGGCTGGACACCCATTCGCCCCCTGTCTTCACCACGTCCTTGATGCGGTCGGTGATTTGCAGAAATCCGTGGTTGTCGATCGTGCCGATATCGCCGGTGTGCAGCCAGCCGCCTGCCCATAATGCCGCGCTCGCCGCCGGATCGCCGGTATAACCGGCGGTCAGCCACGGCGATCGCATAACAACTTCGCCGGCGCTGCGCCCGTCATGCGGCAGAAAATTGCCTTCCCCATCCTGGATACGCAAATCCACGAGTGCGGCCGGCCGGCCCGCGCGGCAACGGTAGGTCAGTTCCGTTTCGCCGCCGTCGCGCAATTCCGGCGGTAGCAGGGAGAGCGTCGCGATCGGGCCGGTTTCCGACATGCCGTAACCGGCGAACACGTCCACGCCGCGATCCAGCAGGCATTGCGCCAGCGTGCGCGGCAGCGCGCTACCGCCGATCACCACTTTCCAGCCGCGCAAATCCACCCCATCCGCCGCCGCCAGGAACATGCGCATAATGGTCGGCACGCAATGCGAATAGGTCACCTTCTCGCGCACAAACCATTCCACCAGTTTTTCGGGCTGGTAGCGGCCGGGGTAGATCTGCTTCATGCCGCGCAACACCGCGCAATAAGGCTGCCCCCAGGCATGCACATGGAACATGGGCGTAATGGGCATATAGACGTCGCGCTGGGTAATCGGGACGGTGCCCATCAATGTCAGCGTATGCAGAACAATCTGCCGGTGCGAGTAGAATACGCCTTTCGGCAAGCCGGTCGTGCCGGTGGTATAGAACGTTGTCGCCTGCGTGTTTTCGTCGAAATCGGGGAATGCGTGCGCGGAATCCCCGGCCGCCAGCAGCGCCTCGTATTCGCCTGCCCAGTCGAAATCCTCTGGCGCGCGCCCGTGATCGTCGATGCAGACGAACCGCCTGGCATGGTCCAGCCGTGGCTTCAGTGCCTGCAGCAGCGGCAGAAAATCGGTGTTGCAAAGGATCGTCCGCGCCCTCGTGTGGTTCAGCGTATATAGAACCTGGTCCGGCGACAGCCTTATATTTAGCGTCTGCAGCACGCAGCCCAGCATCGGAATGGCAAAAAAACATTCCAGGTAGCGATGACTGTCCCAGTCCATAACCGCAACGGTCTCGCCCGGCGCCACGCCCAGGCCCGAGAGCGCGCTGCCCAGGCGCCCCACCCGCTCGCCGAAATCGCGAAACGTAAGGCGCGGCCCGTCGCGATAGATGATTTCCTGTTTCGCGAACAGCCGCAGTGGCGTGATCAGAAGCTGCTTGATGATCAGCGGATATGAATACGCGCTCACGGGCTGGCGCCGCTCCCTGGACGTTATCTTCCCCTCGCCCTAGCCTGACCGAACCCGGTAGGGCGGGCAACAGGTTTCGGGGGCGCCCGTATGTCCTTATATGACCGCTACGTGCTCCCGCGCCTGCTGGCGCTGGCCATGCGGCAGGCAATGTTTGTGCCCTTCCGGCAGCGGATCGGCGCCGCCGCGGCAGGAGATGTGCTGGAACTCGGCATCGGCTCCGGCCTCAACCTGCCTTTTTACGGCCCGGCGGTGCGCCGGGTCACCGGCATCGACCCCTCGCCGGTGCTGCTGCGCCTGGCCGCCGCGCGGGCAGCGCCGCTCGGCCTCAACCTCGCCCTGCGCGAAGGGCCGGCGGAAACACTGCCATTCGAGTCAGGCAGTTTCGATACGGTTGTGACCAGTTGGACACTCTGCTCCATCGGCGATCCGCTCGCCGCCCTTGCCGAGGCACGCCGCGTGCTTGCCCCCGGTGGCCGCTTGCTGTTCGCCGAGCATGGGCTTTCGCCCGATCCCGGCGTCGCGCGCTGGCAGCACCGCATTACGCCAGTGTGGAAACGCATCGCCGGTGGCTGCCACGCCAACCGCCCGATCAACCGCCTGATCGAGCAGGCCGGCCTGCGCATCGACTGGTTGGAGACGCAGTACGCAGACGCCCCTCGGCCATTCGCCTACATGTATCAAGGCGCCGCGTCGCCAGCCTGACATCTGACGACGGATCATGCGCTTCCTCACCGACTTCGCCGACCTCGCCGTACTGCTGCCACTCGCCACCTGCGTGGGCGTGGGGCTGGCGCTGGCCGGTTGGCGACGCGGCGCGCTGGCCTGGGGCGGCGTGATTGTCGGCACACTCGCCTTCATGTTGGCGCTCAAACTGCTGTGCCTGGGCTGCGGCACCGCGGATGCGCTCAGCCCCAGCGGCCATACCGCCGCGGGAACCGCCATTTATGGCGGCGGCGCGGCGTTGGCACTGCGCAACCGCATGCCGGCACCGGCTGCCGCCTTGCTGCCTGGCCTGCTCATAGCCTCGCTGATTGGTGGCACGCGCGTGGCCCTCGGCTATCACGTGCCGGCCGAAGTGCTGATCGGGGGGGCGGCCGGGCTTGCCGCCATTCTGCTGCTGCTCCGCGCCGCCGGCCCGCCGCCGCCGCGTCTCAATACGCGCTAC
>DATJOH010000013.1:0-4826 GCA_035507235.1 Acetobacteraceae bacterium | reverse complement strand
GCCGCGGCGCTCCCCGGCCTGCGGTGGCAACCGTCCGACCCGCGCCCCGAGCATCGCGCAAGTATCGACGCGTGGGCCAAGGATCTGCCCAACGTGCTGCCCGCGCTTGCGCTCGACGCCAGCGAAACGGACTGGCCGGTGGCGAAGGCGGCGGCGGTGCTGTGCATCAACATGATTCATATTGCGCCTTGGACGGCGACCGAGGGTTTGGTTGCGGGCGCGGCGCGGGTGCTTGGCGCGGGCGGGGTGTTGGCGCTGTATGGGCCATATCGGCGCGCCGGCAGGCAGTTGGAACCGAGCAACGCCGCGTTCGACGCGGACCTGCGGCGCAGCAACCCCGCGTGGGGCTTGCGGGAAGTAGAAACGGTTGCGGCATTGGCCGGCAAGGTGGGCTTCGCCGCGTCGATTATCGTTGCCATGCCGGCCAATAATCTCATGCTGCTGTTTTATCGCGTGGCCAATGCCATTCCGCATGAATTGTGAGTCTGCCGCAGGGAAAAGCAGTATTTCTTTTTTGAAAAAAAGAAACAAAAAACTTTTGCTCCTGGCTGGAACCTGCGGCTTCACGTGATGAGCTCAGGTGCCGTCCGCAACAGAAAAAAGTTTTTTGCTTCTTTTTTTCAAAAAAGAAGAATCCTTCCTTCACTTCATTTCATGATCAGCGGAAAGTTCCGCGAGGCCCTGTTCCACCGACACGTGGCTCGCGTAGCCGAGTTCGGTGCGGGCTTTGCGATCCACCAAGGTTACTTCGCGGAACAGCAGATTGACGATGGTGCGCATGATTGGGGGCTGGCCGGCCAGCCCGAAGGTTTGCCAGGCGAATTCCATGGAGGCGGCGGCGGCGTCCGCCAGCCACATGGGCATTTCGCGTGCTGGCGCCATGATCCCCTGGGTTGCTGCCAGGCGGGTGACGAAGTCGCGGAAATCGAGCGGCGCGCCGTCGGTGAGGAAATAGATTTCGCCGCCGCGGCCGTGTTCGGCGGCCAGCAGGACGCCTTCAACGACGTTGCGGACGTGGCACGTGGAGGTGAGGTGGTGGCCGCCGCCGAACCAGGCCCAGGCGCCGCTTTGCATGGCCTTGACGATGTTGGGCAGCAGGGTGGTATCGCCGCGGCCCCAGATGAAGCGGGGGCGGGTCGATATTGTTATGAAATCGGCGCGATTGGCCGCGATGACGTCGCGTTCGGCCTGGCCCTTCGACCAGGGATAGAGGCCGTTGGGCACGGCGGGATAGGGCGCGGTTTCGTCGGCGCCGATGATGGGAGTGCCGCCGGCGAGCACCGCTTCCGTGCCGATATGGACGAAGCGCGGCACGCCGGCATCGCGCGCGGCGGTGAGGGCGTTGCGGGTGCCGACGATCGTTTCGGTATAAAAATCCTCGCGCTTGCCCCACATGGCGACTTTTGCCGCGGCATGGATGACCACGTCCGCGCCGCGCATGCCTTCCCGCATGGCGTCGGCGGCGGCGAGGTCGCCGGTGACCGGCGCGGCGCCGAGGGCGCGCACGGTTGCCGCGGCCGCGGCGGAGCGGGCTAGCGCGCGGACCTGGGTGCCGCGTGCGGCGAGCTCGGCGATCAGGGCGCGGCCGACGAAGCCGGAGCCGCCGGTGAGGAAAACGGTCTGCATGGGGCTGCTCCGATCCAAGGTGCGATTGGTCAGGGTGGGGCGCGGCAGGAGCGCACGAAATAAAACGCTCGCCTGGAACGGTGGGCAAGACAGAAAGTGGCGCCGGAGAGATGGGGATGATGGCTGAAGATGGTAGCCTTGCGGCTGGCGGTTTCAACAAATCTTTCGTTGACTTGCCATGCGCCGGCCGCGACAACATGCAGCATTGTGCGCATAAAATCGGGGTTGGTCCGGCGCCGGCATTGGAGAACGTCATGAAACTCGGGAATTTGGCCGCAAGCGCGATGGCGGCCGCATTGATTTTTGCCCTGCCGGCAGGTGCCGCGGAGCCCGAGGGCGGGGCCTACCATATTTTCAAGCCGGGCCTGAAGCCCACCCTGCACCAACCGGCACCAGGTGCCGCCACCATGCTGTATTACGCCGGACCGGTGATCTCCAGCGTGAAAGTGGCGGTTGTGCTGTGGGGGAGCGGCGTCGCCAAGACGACCAATACACGCATCGGGCCGTTCTCCAGTGCCATCGTCAACAGCACTTTTGTCGATCAGCTCGGGCAATATTCCACGAATATTATCGGCGTGAACGGCATGCAGGGCACCGACCAGACGATTACCCGCGGGTCCTACCTCGGCAAGTTTATCATTACGCCGTACAATAATTCGAAAACGCTGACCGACGGCGACATCAAGAAGGAGCTGAAGGCGCAGATCAAGGGCGGCATGCTGCCACCCCAGGATCTCGATACGCTCTACATGGTGTATTTCCCGCAGAACATTTCGATTACGCTGGACAATCTGAAATCCTGCGTCGATTTCGGCGCCTATCACGAGGCGCGCTCGGCGAAAATCAAGCCGAACAATCTGTTCTACGCCATCATGCCGGATTGCGGCGGCGGCATTTCGGAAATCACGTTCGCGGCCTCGCACGAATTCGCCGAGGCGGTGACGGACGCGATTCCGACGCCCGGCAGCAATCCCGCCTATCCGCAGGCGTGGAACACGTCCGACGGCTACGAAATCGGCGATCTGTGCGAAAGCGCGCCCAGCAGCACGCTTACCGCGGCGGGCAAGACCTATGTGGTGACGCAGGTGTTTCTGAACAGCACCAATGCGTGCAGCACGGGGAAATATACCAGCCCGTAGTCGCCTCTTTCATCGCAGTGGTGACAATCCGCGGGGTGACACGCGGGTCCGGCGCGCTTTGTCACCCCACGGGCCGCGCCTACCGCAGCAATGTCGTTTTGGTGGCGCGGCGATATCCGCTGCAGCCGCCATCGTGGCGGGAAGATTAAGCTGGCGTCAGCTTGACTTCGATCAACGCTCCCGACGTCACGCCGGACAACAAGTGCGTCGCGCCCTGAGCGCGCCCGGCCCACGCACCGCCAATACAGCGATCCGTGTCCCAGGATATCGGCGAAAAGCCGCACGGGGAGGTTGTCCGAACCTTACCAGGGCGCCGACGGATTGGCCGGCGTGCCACCCGGGCGTCAGGAGATCGACATGTCGTTGAGTGGCAAGCGCGGATTGGTGGTCGGCATCGCCAACGAACAGAGCATTGCCTATGGCTGCGCCGCCGCGTTTCGCCGCGCCGGGGCCGAGCTTGCCGTGACGTACTTGAATGCCAAAGCGGAACCGTATGTTCGTCCACTGGCGGAACGGCTGCAGAGCCCCATCATCGCACCGTGCGACGTGCGTGAAGATGGGCAGTTGGAGGCGGTGTTCGCACGCATACGCGACAGTTGGGGGCGGCTGGATTTTCTGCTGCACTCCATCGCCTACGCGCCGATCGAAGATCTTCATAGCCGCGTCACGGATTGCTCGCAGGCCGGCTTCAATATCGCGATGGATGTGTCCTGCCATTCCTTCATCCGTATGGCGCGGCTGGCGGAGCCACTCATGACTGATGGCGGCTGCCTGCTTACCGTCACGTTCTACGGATCGGAAAAAGTTGTGGCGGACTATAACCTCATGGGGCCGGTGAAGGCGGCACTGGAAGCCAGCGTTCGTTACATGGCCGCGGAACTTGGCCCGAAGCATATCCGCGTGCATGCGCTTTCACCGGGGCCGCTGAAAACACGCGCCGCATCCGGCATTGCGCGCTTCGATGACCTGCTGGATCGCGCCCGCGCGCGTACGCCCGAACATCAACTGGTCAGCATTGACGATATCGGCAGCGTTGCCGTGTTTCTCGCCAGCGATGCCGCGCGCGCGCTCACCGGGAATGTCGAATATATTGATGGCGGCTATCATGTTCTGGATTGATCACGTGGCAGGCAGCAACGACTCAAAATCGCGCGGAGCCGCGGTCAATTACCTCGCCAATTTATGGAACCGCCATAGGAACGGTTCGCGCCACCAATGCGTGCCATCCTTGAAGGAGCTTCCGATGCAAACGAACTCCGACGTTGGTGCCACCGCCGGGTCAAAAAGCCGTGGTACGTCTGAGTCGAATGCAAGGCCCGCGCTGCGCGCTTCCGCGAGGATCGTGCCTCGCTGACTGCCCTCGATTTTGATAGGCTGAATTCCACTGCATATGCGCCGGCTTGACCCACAGATCTCGCGAGCTTGACTATCAAGGATGAAAAGGCGGCCCCCTGGTTTCAGAGCCCCGAAGGCAGATGCGAATGCCATTGCGCGCCCTTCGGGCGTTCCTGGAAGCCCGTCCATCCAGACGAGATCCAGCCGTGACTGACTGGGAAGATGGGTAGCGACTTGCGGCGGCTCCGAAGTCGCGGCGACGACCTCTCCGTGCGGCCCAGCCAACTTCCCCAAGGCTGCCGTCCAGTATTGGATAATGGGTGCACTTGTGGCATTCACGCGCCGGGTCACGAGAACCGCGGCCGTACCGCCATCCTGAAGGCCGGTAAGTCCGCTGAGGGTCAGCGCAGAGCACAGGCGGTTCAATTTGATGTTGCAGGGGTCGAGTTCCGGGCATGACGGCTCCGCGGCATTGGCACTCGGCGGCGCCGCGATCTGGTAGGTCACCAGGCAAATCACAACGACTGCGGTGCACCACCTAGGACTTAGCCTCACTTTCGCATCTCCTTGCACCCGCGTTCTCAAGATTCCTTCCATACTGGGCATGGACAACCAAGCCAAATCCAACAGAAAAGGTTTTTGGTTCTTTTTTTGTAACCGCACAGGTAGGACAACCATTCGAAAAGAAAGGAAAGCAAACTGTTCTTTTTTGAAAAAAAGAACCAA
>DATJOH010000012.1:0-7091 GCA_035507235.1 Acetobacteraceae bacterium | reverse complement strand
GTGGTAGTGGTTGGTGCCGGAAATATTGCGGGTGCCGCCGGCGCCGGCGCCGCAGCGATCGAGCGCCTCATGCATGGCGAAGAGCACGGCCGGATGCTGGCCCATGCCGAGATAATCGTTGGAGCACCAGACGGTGACGCGGCGCCGCTTGCGGCCGCTGACATGCGTCGCATTGGGGAAGGCGCCGGCATGACGCTCCAGATCCGCGAACACGCGGTAACGCCCTTCCGCATGCAGCCGATCCAGCTCAGAGCGGAAAAAGATTTCGTAGTTCATGACCGCATTCCTTTCACGCGGCAGCCTCACCCATGGCACATTCCTTGAAGGCGGCATTCAGCGCCTGCTCGTCAATGTCCCGGCCAATGGCAACGACACGGGCAATTTCCTGGCAGCCGGGGGCGAATGCTTCCATGCTGGCGCGGCCACCAGCAATATCGAAGCGAATCCACCCCTTGCCGGCGCGCGCCAAACCTTTCAATCGCTCAACCGAACCGAACTGCCCCGCCGCCGCCCGGTCCATGACATACTGCACCCGGTCCGGATCGCAGCTTTCCGGCAAATCGCTGCTCCACGACGCGAGTTGCAAGGTTTCGTGGTGGGCATGATGGTCATGGTCATGCGACGGCGCCGCACTTCGGCGCGGAGCGGCCAGTTCGACAATATCGGCGCTTCGTAAGGGTTGAACCGTTTCGAGCGCTGCCGTTTTGTCGATGACGCCGAAGCGAGCGGCAACGATATCGGCGCCCGGCGCGATGGTCCGCACGGTGTTCGCAACGGTGCGCAGTCCCGCGGTGCTGACGATATCCGCCTTGTTGATAATGATACGATTCGCTGGCAAGATTTGCGCCCGCAGATGCGCCTCCATGCGCGCAAAATCGGCCAGGAAGCTGCCTGAGTCGATCAACGTGACGATATCGAGATCTTCAATCAGCGGCGCGACATTTGGCGCATGCAGCGCCCGCACCAGGGACGCGAGATCGGCGACGCCCGACGGTTCGATCAGCACGCGACGCGGCGCATGCTTGGCGACAACATCGTTGAGCTGACGGGCAAGGTCAGCTTTCAGGCTGCAACAGATACACCCATTGGGGAGTTCGACCACCTCCGCGCCCTGCCGCGACAGCAGGCTGCCGTCGATGCCAACGGCGGCAAAATCGTTCACCAATACCACGGTGCGGCCTTCCGCCGGGCCGGAAAGCAGGCGGCGCATGAATGTGGTTTTGCCGGCACCCAGAAAACCGGCCACGATCTGCACCCGGACCGAGGCGGGGGCGCCGCGGCTGGCAAGACCCCACCGCCACAAGGCCGCCGCCGGCAATGGCAGCACCAGGAACCAATGTTCCAGTATCGCAAAGCTCATCATGGTGGCAAGGAAGGTGAATCCGACCCGCGAGAAGCTGCCGGTGCCCGCGGCAGAGGCATGCTGCACCAGCATGGTGCACAGCACCGTGCTCACGGTGACAGAAACCGGGAACAGCAGATTCATCGGCTTCTTCGTCAGGAAGCTCTTCAGGAAAGCGAGGTGATCCGGCAGAAACTCCTCGTTGAGATTCCGCACGCCAAGAAAGACATTCAGTTTCGCGCTCTGGTGCATCCACCACAGTACCATGAAGGTCCATGTGCCGATCTGGTTGGGCGCGTGCCAGGTGAGCGCAACGACAATGCAGGCAGACGCTATAATGGCCAACTCGTGCCAGAGGCTGGTCTGCACGGCATGCAGGAAATGGCGCCATCCGGAACAATTCTCCGGGCAACGCGAACGCCGAGGGCCGGTGACATAGCCCATGTAGAAGCTGATTTCCTGCCACCCCCACGCGAAGACACCGCAGGTAAAGGCGATGTAGGCGCCGCTGACCGTCGTGCTGTGCGCCGTCGCGGCAAGGCCGAATAACGCCATGAGCGTCAGCAGCGTGGATGCGGCCATGCTGTATTTGAAGGTCTTGCGTGGCATGCCATCGAGAAAAATGATGGCACCGGTGCTGAACCACCATACGAAGAGGCAGAAGAGCACGGCCTTGACGATGAGCATACGGCGTTCCTTACCAGGCCGGGCTGAGCCGCACGTCGGCCGGAAGTGCGGCCGAGTTCGCAGGCAGGAAAAACAGGCGGGCGAAGGTCAATCCGGCGTTCACGCGGTACCAGGAACGTTTCACGAAGTTCAGCAATCCGCCCTTCTTCTGTGCGGCATTGATAGCCTGCGTCAGATGCGCGAGCCGTTCCAGCAGAATCGCAAAGGTTGGATTATCGAGATCGAGCGTAACCGGAAACACCTGTCGCGAAATCTCCGTCGTTATGCGGAAGACGCGGAAATCATACTCCGTAGGATCAATGCCCAGGGCCGAATGGAATTCCGGCCGCGCATGGTCGCGCACATACATCGTCGCATAGACGGCAAGCTGGAAAAACCGGATCCAAAGCCGATTGGTGCCTCGGAGAAGTTCAGGATTTGCGCGCATCAGCAGGGCGAATGCCTCACCATGGCGGAACTCGTCATTGCACCATTCGCGAAACCATCCGAAAATCGGATGGAATCGCCGCTCGGGATGGCGCTCAAGCTGGCGAAAGATCGTGATGTAGCGCGCATAACCGATCTTTTCCGAAAGATAGGTGGCATAAAAGATAAATTTCGGCTTGAAATATGCGTATTTCTTGACGCGCGCGAGATAGCCGAGATTGACGTTTGCCTTGAAGTCGCGCAGCGCGTCATTAATGAAGCCGGCATGGCGGGCCTCATCGCGGCTCATGTAGCTCATGAGCTCGCGCAGGTCCGGATTCTTCAGCCGTTTCCGTATTTCACTATAAAGCACGCAACCGGAAAACTCGGCGGTGACCGAGCTTACGAGGAAATGCAGGAATTCGGCGTGCAGCTCCGGCGGCAGGGCGGCGGGGTCGAAACTATCGAACCGCGCGTCGCGCACGAAGTGGCCCTTATTCATGTCTGCCTTGAATTCAGCCATCAGGGCGTCCCAGCTAGCCCGCACCGGGGACACATCCAGCCGGTCCAGTTCGGCGAAATCAGTGGTATAGAAGCGAGGATTGAGCAGCGTGTCGGCGCGGGCGAGCTCCGTGCTGGCTGCATTCGCGGCTGTTGGATTCATGGCGTGGTCTCCGCGGGCGCAAA
Source organism: Acetobacteraceae bacterium (assembly GCA_035507235.1). Taxonomy (GTDB): domain Bacteria; phylum Pseudomonadota; class Alphaproteobacteria; order Acetobacterales; family Acetobacteraceae; genus CAJCIS01. The sequence goes on along the minus strand of DATJOH010000012.1, from coordinate 3,970 downwards.
ACTGACCTCATAGAGGTCGCCAAGCTGAAGGAAGGCGGACAGGCGCGTACGCACGCGGGTGAGTAACCCCGCGCGAATGATCGTGGCGGTGCAGGCGCGGGTGAACCGGTCGCCAAAATCGATATGGTCCGGCACGCCGTGCACAATCACGCGATCACCGGGGCGCAGCATGACACCTTCCGGCACTGCATGCGCATGCACGCTTTCGGGCGTTACTTCCACATCCAGCATGCATGGCACATCGAACCTGCGGGGATGCGTCACGGCGATTCCTCCGCGGTGAGCAGCGCGGCGAAAGCACGTTCATTGATGCTGCCGAACGCTTCGAGATCAAGACGGGTTGCGGTTGCGGGATCGTAGAGCACAAGCCGTCCGTCGCTGCGGGCGGTCAGCCGGAACGGGTGCGCCGGACGTGGCGTGGCCTCGTGGCCACCCTCATGGGCCATGGCGCGCAAAGCTGCCCGCACGAAGCCATTCGTTCCGGGCGCGAGGCGCGCGACCATGCGATGTGTTACGGCATCGTGCACGAGCACCGCGCCATCCGGTGCGTCCGCGAAATCCAGTGTGCGCGTGGCAAGTATGGCGGCGGCCGGCGCGGTGGCGGTGCGGTTGCCGATGGCGGCGGCCAGAATGCTGGCGGCGATGGCGCAGCCAGCAAGCCCCAGTGCCCAGCCGGGCACGACCGGGTCGTGCCCATCGTGGTCGTTGGCAACGAAGCTCATGCCGTTTGTGCCACGGGTGCCCGTTCCGGGCGCGGCATCATATCATCGAGCGGCCGTGGCGCCGTACCCGCTTGTGCTGCCATGGCGCGGCCAAGCACGATCGCCGCGCCGGTTGCATCGGCGAGCGCGCGAAGCATGGGACGCGCCACGCCGACGCGCCAAGGCAGGACATGTGGCCAAAGGAAAAAATAATTGACACGTTGTGATCGGCCCAGCGTAAGCACGATGTCGCCCGTGCCGTCGCCATGGCTGCGCAGGTCTGCCTGATCGATGCACGTAAAGGGAATTTGCAAGGTTTTCTCGAACGCCGCGCCATAGGCGATGATGACGCGGCGCGTGGTAATGGAATAAAGCGTGCTGCCGGCAAGGATGCGCGCAAGCGCCGCGAGCAGCAGCAATGCACACACGGCAAGCGCGCCAAAGCGTAGGCTGGCCGCGGCGGCCGCGGCGAGATTGCCGCCCCGCGCGCCATCCAGCAGGCACCAGCCAAGCAACACGCCGACATAGGCGAGGATGAATTTCACGCCGAACAGTTGTTTCAAAAATGCGCTGGTCTGCGGCTTCTCCTGCCAGAGCAGGGTTTCGCCGGGCGGCAGCGGCGCTGGCAGGCCGTTCACAGCAGCGGCTCCGCGCGTGCCGGCGTGGCGTACAGCGTGCCGGCCGCAAAATAGGCACTGATCTGGTCCTCTTCCAGCAACGTCACCTCATTGAGCGATTTCGTAGCGGGCACATTGGCGAATTGCGGACCCAGCAGGCTGTCCACGACGAAACTGCCATTCGGCCGGATATCGGCCATGGTTGCCGGCACCAGAACATTGCGACCGCTGAATTCCGGCAGCAGGGCAATTTCGTAATATCGCACAAGCGCTTCGGCGCGGTCGAACCACAGATCATGCACCTTGCCGACGACGCCGCCATCCGCCGCAAGCACCACGGCGCCCAGCGGCGTGCGATCTTCCGCGGCAACCTGGTAGGAAGGGTCGGCGCGCATCGGGGCAATTCGCGGGGCACCATCGGGAAACCCGCGGTCCGGCACATCCGCGCGCCGTGCGTAGGCGGCCGGGCCGAGTGCGGCAACAAATTTATCCTCGAGCGGTTCGATCGGTCCACCGGGGAAACGTGCAGGCACATGGGGCGCCAAGGTTTCGTCTGCCTCACGGCGCGGCGCTTGCACCTGGCCGCCTCCCGGCAAGCGAAACGTCTTGACCGCCGGCAAACCGGAGAGACCGGTACTGGCAAGCGCCGCGCCATTCAGATTGCGCAGCGGAAAACCCTCGCGATTACTCTCCCGCTGCAAGTAGATCACCAGGCCCACGAAGAACAGGCCAAACAAGGCGAGCGCCAGTTCCGCCACGTCGAAATTACCTGCCAGAGCACCGATTTGCATGATTGCCTCCCCTGTCAGTTGAAGGATCCGGCAATGCCGAATCTGTCGTGCGGCTGCCGCCGGGCGCCGCGCACAAGCGGGCCGAGCGCCACCAGAGTTGCGAAAAGCAGCAGAATTTCGATGTGATAAACCACACCATATCCCGAGGCCGGGCCGGCGAGCGCCTGACCGAACCGCCCGGCCGCGGCAAGCGATGCGAAACCGTCACGGATAAGTCCTCCGGCGGCGACGGCCGCACCGGCGGCGGTTGCCTGCACCGCGCCCCATGCGCCGAGCGCGAGCCCCGCCTGGTTGCCGGCGAGCGCCATGACGGCGGTAAGCGTTCCGGCGGCAAACAGGCCGGCGCCGAATCCTATCGTTGCAACACCAGCGGCAAAAAGCTGGGGCGACTGCAAGGGCGCAGCGAAAATCAGGGCGGTGAAGGCGGCGATGCCGGCGAGCGCGCCGCACGCCGCGACGCGGTACGGATCGGCGTCCCGGCTCAGGGCGCGCGCGGAGGCGGCGAAGCCCATCATGCCGCCGGCGCCGAGCAGGGCGGTGAGGCCGGTGGTTGCGCCTACGGAGAGGCCGAGCACCTGCCCGCCATACGGTTCGAGCAATATGTCCTGCATGGAAAAGGCGATCGTGCCAAGGCCGATAGCGGTGAGGCGGCGCGTTGCCTGTCCGCCGGCGGCGAGGGTGCGCCAGGCATCCGCGAAACAAGGCGGGTCACCCTGGTGTGGCGCGCGGGTGCGGTCCCGACCCTCCTGCTGCCATAGTGAAACAAAATTCAGGGCAAGCGTGGTGACCGCAGCACCCTGAATGACCTGAATCAGCCGGATTTCCGAGAAATGCCGCAACAATGCGCCGAATGCGAGCGCGCTGGCGACAACCCCGACGAGCATGGCCACGCACAGCATGGCAACGACGCGGGGCAACAGCCGGGGCGGCGAAAGATCCGCGGCGAGCGCGAGGCCGGCGGTCTGCACCGTATGCAGGCCCGCGCCGACCAGCAGAAAGGCGAGCGCGGCGCCGGCATCGCCGATCCAGCGCGGTCCATTCATGTCGCCGGAAAGATCGATCAACGCGAAGGGCATGATGGCGAGGCCGCCGAACAGCAGCAGCGTGCCTGTCCACATATAGGGAATGCGCCGCCAGCCCAGCACGGAACGATGCACATCGGAGCGAAATCCCACGAGCGCGCGGAACGGCGCGACAAGCAGGGGAAGTGCCACCATGGTAGCAACAAGCCAGGCCGGCACGCCAAATTCCACGATCATGACGCGGTTGAGCGTGCCCACCAGCAGCGTCACCGCGATGCCGCATGCCACCTGGAAAAGCGAAAGCCGCAGCAGGCGGTCGAGCGGCAGGCCAGGGCTGGCGGCGTCGGCGAAAGGCAGCAGGCCGGGGCCGATATGCGACCAGAATCGCTGCACGCGGCTAGCCGTGGCGATGCTGTCCTGCTTCATGTCCGCATCACCTCCAATGCCTGGGAGATGTAAAAGCCGCTGGTAATGCGCCGGGTGCGGCCCGGCGCCCAGCCCGCCAGGGCAGGTTCCGCATCGATCGAACGCAGCAGCCAGCGTTCCGAAACCGGTTCAATCGACGGCGCCCGGTTGCCGCGCGGAAACAGGCGGCCGCACAGATGCATGCTCGCCAATACCGGTGTGCGCGGCGCGAAGGTGATGAGCATGGACCGTTCGACACGCGACGCGAGCTGCGCCAGCGCGGCGGCGACGTCCTTTGTGCGGTAGTGGATCAGGCTGTCCATGGCCACAACACAATCGAAACGACCAAGCGAGGGATCGAGCATGTCGCCGACCGTGAAGATGATCTCGCCGGCGCGCGGCAAATGCGGGGTGCGCTCGCGGGCCAGCTGCAC
>DATJOH010000011.1:0-5589 GCA_035507235.1 Acetobacteraceae bacterium | reverse complement strand
AGCGGCAGCGATTTCACCCATTTGGGCCTGCCGCTGTGAGCCAAAGTCAAAAGTTTTCTGCTTCTGTTTTTTCCTAATCCTCATCCGTCCGCCGCACCAGCACTTCGCGCTTGCCGACGTGGTTCGCGGTGCTCACCACGCCTTCCTTTTCCATCTGCTCGATCAGTTTTGCCGCGCGATTATAACCGATCTGCAAATGGCGCTGGATGAAGCTGGTGCTGGCCTTGCCTTCGCGCGCCACGATGGCCACCGCCTGGTCGTAAAGCCCGACCTCGCCATCCGCCATGCCGGGCAGGCTGAAGCCGCCGGTGCCATCGCTGTCGTCGTCGCCGGTTTCGGTGACTTCGTCGAGATAGGCGGGCTCGCCCTGTTCGCGCAGGAAGGCCACCACATCCTCCACTTCGCGATCCGTCACGAATGGGCCGTGCACGCGGGTGATGCGGCCGCCGCCCATCATGTAGAGCATGTCGCCGGAACCGAGCAATTGTTCCGCGCCCTGCTCGCCCAGAATGGTACGGCTGTCGAATTTTGAAATCACCTGAAAGCTGATGCGGGTGGGGAAATTCGCCTTGATGGTGCCGGTGATGACGTCGACGGATGGCCGTTGCGTTGCCATAACGACATGGATGCCGGCGGCACGCGCCATTTGCGCCAGGCGCTGCACGGCCGCTTCGATATCCTTGCCAGCGACCATCATTAGGTCGGCCATTTCGTCGATAACCACGACGATGAAGGGCAGTTTTTCGAGCGTCAGCGGCTGTTCTTCAAAAGTCGGCTTGCCGGTTTCGCTGTCGTAGCCGGTCTGCACGCGGCGGCTGATCACCTCGCCCTTCAGGCGGGCGTCCTCGACACGATCGTTATAGCCGCCGACATTGCGCACGCCGAGCTGGCTCATGGAGCGGTAGCGCCGCTCCATTTCGCGGACGACCCATTTCAGTGCGGTTACCGCCTTTTTCGGCTCGGTCACTACCGGCGCCATCAAATGCGGAATGCCTTCGTATACCGAGAGCTCCAGCATTTTCGGATCGATCAAAATCAGGCGGCATTCGTCCGGCGGCAGTTTGTACAGCAGCGAGAGAATCATGGCGTTGATGCCGACGGATTTGCCCGATCCGGTGGTGCCGGCGATGAGCAGGTGCGGCATGCGCGCGAGATCCGCGACGATCGGCGCGCCGCTGATATCCTTGCCGAGCGCAAGCGGCAGCCGGGCCGGATGGCGCACAAAAGCTTCGCATTCTAGCAGTTCGGAAAGATACACGGTCTCCCGCTTGGCGTTCGGGACCTCGATGCCGATGGCGTTGCGGCTTGGCACAGTAGCGATACGAACGGCCGCCACGGACAGCGAGCGGGCGATGTCGTCGGCCAGGCCGATCACGCGGGCGCTGCGTATCCCGGGGGCCGGTTCCAGTTCGTAGAGCGTGACGACCGGGCCCGGCCGGATTTCGCGTATCGCGCCCTGCACGCCGTAATCGCCGAGCACGGATTCCAGCAGCCGTGCGTTGTTTTGCAGCGATTCCTCGCTTGGGCCGGATACCGAAGGCGGGGGTGCCGCGGCGAGCAGGGCGAGCGAGGGGAAATTCCAGCCCGCTTCCATGAGAGGCAGCGAATCCTGCCGCGCGGCGTGCGGCCGCTTTTCCGGCATGCTCACTTTGGCCTTCGCGGCCGCCTTGCCGAGGGCGCGGGCGGGCGCTGGTGCTTCCGGCGCGGCGCGGGCAGCGGTGGCAACGCGACGCGAAAGCTCCGGCTGGCCTGCGAGGGCGCCCCCAGGCGCCGGCGCCTTGGCAGCGGCGGCGACACGCGCGCCGCCCCAAACGGCCAGGCCGGCACCCAGCCGCGCGGCACCGCCGGCGACGCGTGCCGTGGAGCGCCATTCGCGCCAGCGGAGGCCAAAGCTGGCGGCGGTCATCAGCAGCGCGAACAGGCCGCCCAGCAGCAGCGCCATGGCGCCCCCCACTGGGCCAACCCAGCCGGAGGCCATGTCCAGCGCGGTGGTTTCCAGCAAATGTCCACCGGCGCCGCCGAGGCCGGCGCTGGTGGGAAAGGGCACCGAGTGACCCGCGGCAGCAAATGCCGCGGCCAGGCTGGGGACGGCGCAGCCGAGACACAGCAGCCTGATCCAGGGATTACCGACGCCGCGGCGGCTGGCGATCCGCCAGGCCCAAACAAGCATGGCAAGCGGTGGCAGCACGGCGGCAAGGCCGAACCCCTGCAGCAGGAAATCCGCCAACACGCTGCCAGCCGGGCCAGCGATGTTGCTGACCGGCTCGGATGTCGCGGTGTTCAGCGAGGGGTCGCGCGGATTGTAAGTGGCGAGCGCCAGCAACATGCCAATGCCGCCCATGGCGAGCAGCAGGCCAGCAATTTCGGCCACGCGCCGGCTGATCAGACCGCGCAGCGCAGGGGACGCAAAACGGGCGGGCGCGGCGGCCCCAGCTGCGACGGCCATGCCGCCTCCGGTCGTTGAGATAAGACCGGAAGATTAGGTCATAAGCGGTAGGGAACGCTAGTGATTCGGTTCCGGGTGGTGGGGTTCCGGAGTCAGGTGTGACGCCCTGACCCCGTATGCCTGACCCTATTGCGGCGCGATCCCCGCTGAGGGGTCCACCGCCGTGCCCTCATCCTCGGTCTTGCGCTTCTTCTTGGCTTTCGTTTCGGCAATGGTCCAGACCAGATTCGCCGACTCGCCATTCTGCTTCACGGCGCCGGTGATATTGGCGTTGACCTTGTTGGCTTTTTTGTAGGCGGCGAGAATCGCCTGTTGCGCCGCCTGAATCTTCGCGTCGGACAGATCATCGCCGGCCTTGAGGCCGGTGGCTGCCGCCAGATCCTCCGAGGACAGCGTATTGTTGCCGACGAAGCTCTGCGTGCCGAGCTTGGGTGCCACGGTGACGACTTTCGGTGCCTGCACGCCCTGGTCATCAACATCGAAAATCAGGTCTATATGGCCGTTATTCTTGTTGCGCAGCGAGGTCTTCACGCCGCCGACAACGTGCTGCGCCTCCAGTTCCTTGCTCAGCGCGTCCTGATCCGCGAGCAGGTCGTTGGTGGTGACGGTTTCGCCGGAATGGTCCTTGAGCCCGGCCAGAAGGGGCGGCGTCGGCACCGACTTCACGCCGTTGATTTCGATTTTATCGAGCTTGTAGGTGGTTTGCGCGTGCGCCGCTGATGCGGTCAGCGCGGCCGCGGCAAGGGCCGCGAGGGGGAGGGATGCGCGCATAGGTTTCTCCGTTTTTCCCGGCGTCTGGATAGGGCGCCTTGGTATTGCGCCTCGGTGGCATGGAACGGCGCTTCTGGCAGGCGGTGAACAGGTCTGGCAATGGCCTGTTTCTGGGCATCACACGGGGAAGGGCAGGGGCGCAAGGTCCGGCGGCACCCAGCTTCGCCGCGCTCGGGGCGTGAACAGGGTTGCGGCGGACCAGTGGGTCAGCAGCCAGTTCTTGTCGCCGCATGGGCCGGCGAGCAGCGTGTTGACCAGGGTGTGCAGCGGGGTGTGCGGATGCGCCGCGACATAGTGCGCCGCAGCGGCAATGGACGCGATGGTAATGGTTTCGTGGTAACCCTCGCCATCGGTGTTGGCGCCGCCGGTGGCTTCGTTATAGGCGCGTATCAGACCCGGCATGTGCGTGCGCGCCGGCAGGTCCGGGCGGCAGCGCAATAGCCAGAGGACCGCGGCGAAATGCGCCGCATGGGTCCAGGCCGGTTTGGGGAGTGTGCGGGCGATCAGGCCCTCGCCGATGGCAACGATTTCTGGGTCGGTGGTGAACATTGGAGTGATCCTGGTGCGGAGGTTACGGGCACCGGCGGACCGTTATGACACGCCGCCGGCAGGGGCGGCGGCGTAGGACCTGGGAGCCGTCCTAGGGGACCGATCTCGAGGTCGCGCGCGCGGACGCCCGATCGAGGCAGTGTTGCTGGGGGAGGCGGGCGCTGCGCATGCACCACCGTTTGCCACGATCGCTGCCGGCGGCGCAAGATTTCGCATGCGCGCTGCCCTGCCCGAATTGTTCCGTGATTCGCGCTTCGTCGTGCTGAACAAGCCGGCGGGATTGGCCGTGCATCCCGGGCCGCGCGGCGGACCGAGCGTGGAGGATTTTTTCCCGATTCTGTCGCGGCGGCGGAATGGTCCCTGGCTTGCGCACCGGCTGGACGCGGATACGGCCGGATGCCTGGTTGTTGCCTTGACCAAGTCGGCGCTGATCGCGGCGCAGGCCGAGTTTGCCGCCGGCCGCGCGGAAAAGACCTACTGGGCCGTGGTGCGCGGTGCGCCGGCGCAAGATGGCGGCACGATTGCGGCCAATCTGCGGAAGGTGACCTCGCTCGCTGGTTGGCACATGGACATCGACCCGGCCGGCCAGCCGGCAGTCACTGATTGGCGCGTGCTGGGGCGCGGCGATGGGATGTCATTGCTGGAAGTGCGCCCACGCACGGGCCGCACGCACCAGGTACGCGTGCATTGTGTTTCGCTCGGCTGCCCGATCATAGGTGATGCGCTCTATGGCGGCGGGGAGGGAAGTCTGCAGTTGCTGGCGCGCGCGATTACACTGCGGCTTGATCCGGTGGTCTCGGCGGTGGCGCCGGTGCCGGAATATATGGCAGTGCTGGTAAGGAAGAACGTTCTTTTTTGAAAAAAAGAACCAAAAAACTTTTGTCTGTTGCGGATGGCACCTGGTTTCCCTGTTTGGGCGCACCGCCGCACGCAACGAATAAAAGTTCTTTGCTTCTTTCTTTCAAGAAAGAAGCCTTTCTTTACCTATCATAAATCGTCGCTTGCATGTCTTCCGGCACGAATGCGCCCGGCGGAATCCAGCCCGGCATGACGTAGGCATGGTGCAAAGCGTCCAGTTGCGCCCAGAGCAGGTCGGCCTTGAAGCGCAGCGCCGCCATGGCGGCCTGCTGCATTTCCGGCGTGCGCGCGTTGTCGAGCACATAGCTCAGGCCGAACCGCACATCCCGCGGCGCCTCGTCCAGGCGCTTACGGAAATAGGAAAGCGTCGAATCATTAGCGAATTCATAATATTTCTCGAATCCCGCTATGCGCTCGGCATGGATTGCCGGCGCGAACAGTTCGGTAAGGGAGGACGCGATTGCCTCGTATGTGGAATGGTCGCGCACAAAATTCACGTAAGCGTCAACAGCGTAGCGCGTGGCGGGCAGGATGCCCTGGAGCGATGTCACGTAGTCTCGGTCGAGCCCCAGGCCATCGGTCAGGCGCAACCAGCGTTCGATGCCGCCGATTTTGGTCTCGGTGCCGTCATCGCCAAGCCCGTCATGATCCAGCACGCGCTGCAGCCAGGCCCGGCGCAGCGCCGGATCGTCAACGCGTGACATCAGGGTCAGATCCTTCCGTGGAATACTGATCTGATAATAGAAACGATTGAGCGCCCAGGCCTGCACCTGGCCGCGGTTCAGCTTGCCGCCGTGGAGCAGCTTATGGAATGGGTGCAGATCGTGATATTGGCGATCGCCGATGGCGCGCAGCGCGTGCTCGAATTCGGTGCGCGCGAGCAGGCGCGCGGGCGCGGCCTCGGCATGCGTGCCATCGTACATAGCGGTCTCCTGCGTCGGACGACAGTTTGGCGTGGCCGAAGC
>DATJOH010000010.1:0-7586 GCA_035507235.1 Acetobacteraceae bacterium | reverse complement strand
ACGCTGGCGCATGCGTTCGCGATTTTGGACGAGGCGCAGAACACCACTGAAGCGCAGATGAAGATGTTCCTGACGCGCATGGGCGAGGGCACGCGCATGGTGGTGACCGGTGATCTCACGCAAATCGACCTGCCGCCGGGGGTGCGCAGCGGCCTGCGCGACGCGGTGGAAACGCTGGAAGGTGTGTCCGGCATCGGCTTCACACGATTCGGCAGCCGCGACGTGGTGCGACATCCGCTGGTCGGGCGCATCGTGGATGCGTATGATCAGCGGGCGGCAGCGGCACGGGAGCATGAGCTCGGATCGAAGTAGAAGGCCAGGGGCTCTGCCCCTGGAACCCTCTGGGGCCATCGGGCCGAAGGCACGCCTCCGGTGTGACGTCCCCAGACCCCTCTCGTTATTCATTGCGGCCTACCTTCATGGGCTAGGAGGCGAGGCTCGTGGAGCACCCTCCTAAAAGATCGGGGTCTGGGGCCCCCGGCCCCAGTGGGGGTCCAAGGGGCAAAGCCCCTTGGCCTTCTTCCTTTGTGTTTGTGGAACATCCCGCTTGGCGTCGCCTAGTTCGCGCGCCCGAGCGGGTGGCCACACGGGCGGCATTTGCGGCCGGTGGCGCCGGAACGGTGGTCCTCGCCTCCGACCGCGCCGTGAAGCGGTTGAACGCCCGGCACCGCCGGCGCAACAAGCCCACCAACGTCCTGACCTTCGAGCCGCCGCGGGGCTTTGTCGGCGGCGAAATCGTGCTGGCGCTGGAGACGGTGCGCCGCGAGGCCGCCGCCGCCGGGCGCCGGCCGGCGCATCATCTGGCGCATCTGGTGGTGCATGGCGCGTTGCATTTGCGCGGCCATGATCATCACCACGCCGGCGAGGCGCGGCGCATGGAAATGGCGGAAGCACGCATACTGCATCGGCTTGGCGTGCCCAATCCGTGGAAGCGGCGATGAGCGATCAGGCGCCAGGCAATTTGTTGGCCCGCATCGGCAACATTCTCGGCAGCCGGCAGCGCCGGCGCGGCCAGGATCATGGCGTGCGCGAAAGCATCGCCGAACTGGTGGCCGAAGCCGCCGGCGAGCCGGAGGTCGCGGGCACGGAACCGGAGCTCGACCGGCAGGAGCGTGCCCTGATCGCGAACGTGTTGCGGCTGCGCGGCACGAATGCCGACGATATCATGATACCCCGCGCCGATATCGTCGCCATGCCGGTCGATCTGACACTGGAACAGGCGCTGGAGCTGATACGGCGCGAAGGTCATTCGCGCATGCCGGTGTATCGCGAACAATTGGACAATATTGTCGGCATGATCCACATCAAGGATGTGTTCGCGTATGTCGGCAAGCCGGAACAGTTTTCCGTCACCGAAATATTACGCAAGCCGCTACTGGTGGCGCCGCAGATCCCGGTGCTGGATCTGTTGCTGCAGATGCGGATGAACCGCATGCACCTGGCGCTGGTGGTGGACGAGTATGGCGGCATCGACGGGCTGCTGACCATCGAGGATCTGGTCGAAACGATTACCGGCGACATCGCAGACGAGCATGACGAGCCGGATTTGCCGTTCGTGGTGGAGCGCAATGACGGCACGCTGGACGTGGACGCGCGCCAGAAGGTGGAAGATTTCGAGGAAAAGCTGGGCCCGGTGCTGACCGAGGATGAGCGCGATGCGGACATCGACACGGTGGGCGGGCTGGTTTTCACGCTGGCGGGACGCGTGCCGGCGCGCGGCGAAGTGATTAGTCATCCATCCGGCATGGAATTTCGCGTGCTGGAGGCGGATGCGAGGCGGATCAGGCGCGTGCGGGTAAAACCGCCGCCCAATCCTGCGGCCGAGGCCGCTTGATGCTACGACTGGAGAAACGAACCCTGGTTAGTCAACGCTGGGCCAGTGTTCTAGAGCGCCATTGCTTGATGTTGCCATGACTATGCGGCGCAATCGCGCTCTAGCCTAGCTCTTTTGTTTTCCCGCATGAGATCATGCTCCAAGTATCAAATTGCAACGGCGGCGTCGCGGGAAACGAAACCCGGCCGCTCATGCTTTTCGCAGGCCAGCGCAGATTGCTTATCAGTCGGGAGACAACAGCCGGACGTAGGAACCGACCGGCGGTGGCGGCGTGATGACGCCGCTGCGCGCCAGGAAGGCGGCGAAGGTGGCGTAACGCGCCATGTCGACGGCGAAGGGGTCTGCGGCAAAGTACGGTATTGTCACCTGCCAGGCAGCCCTATTCAGCGAGGTTTTCAAATCCGGCCGCGCCGCGGCGCAGCGCTGCCAAGCGTCCTCGGGGTCGATACGTAAGCGAGCCGCGCCTTCCCGCACGGCCGCCAGAAAGCGCGGTAACCGTCGGTCGCCGGCCAGCGCCGCGCTCGTGACGAAAATCATTTCATCATACCAAGGCACGCCGTTTTTCTCGTAATCGAAGCTGACTGGCTCTCCCATGCCGCGCAGCTCCAGCAGCTCAAAATTCCGATATACTGTCACCGCGTCCACCTGGCCGATCAGCAGCGCCACGGTAAGCTGCTCGCCGACATCCACCATTTGCACATCGGCGAGCTTGAGGCCGGCGGTCGCCAGCATGGCACCAACCATCGCCTGCTCCGCATCGCCGGCGCCATGGCCGATGCGTTTGCCTTTCAAGCTGTGGATGGATGTAATGCCGCTCTGCTGCAAGGCTACCAGTGTGGCCAACGGGCGATCGATCAGCGCGCCGATGCGAACCAGGGGCAGTCCGCCGGCAACCTGCTCGTGGAAATGCGGTTGATCTGTCAACGCAATGTCGCCGTGGCCGGCGGCAACGAGTTTCGGGGGCATGGTGGCATCCGCGGGCGCGATCAGATCAACGATCAAGTTCTGCCGTGCGAAGGCACCGGATTCCTGCGCCACGAGGATCGGCGCGTGATCCGGATTGACAAACCAGTCGAGCAGCACGGTGAGTTTGTCCGGTCGCGTCGCGCCTGTCAGGCCGGCTGTGGCCGCGAGCTGCGCGAAGCGGCGGCGGGTGAGGCGCGGCATTTTCAAAACCCGGCAACCAATGTGAGCATGGCGGCAAATCCGGGCCCGATATAATAGGCCGGCGCGCTCCCTGCCACCGTGCCGCCGTCCCGCCCGATGGCATTCTGCGCATTTGGCGTAACCGCGGCGACGCCGGAGAGAAATTTTGCATCTGTCAAATTGATGAAATTCAATCGCGCCTCCGGCCGATGCACCGCGCCGATGTCCGGTAGGCGGAAACCAAGTGTGGCGTCCGCTTGCGCATGGCCGGGAATTTGCTCGTCGTTCAGAAAGGTCGCGTATTGCGAGCCAACATACTTTACCGAGACGTTCCCGAAATAGGTGCCATCATCATAGTCGAGGCCAACAGCGCCCTGAAAGGCCGGGCTGCGCACGGCGGTTTTACCCGCGGTTGGCAGATAGTCAGTGATCTGCTGGGTACCGCGCATCGCGGCCACAAGAAAATCATTATCGGTAGTGGCGTGGAGATATTCCGCGGAGACATAGGGACGCAGATGGTCAATCGGTCGAAACCCGATCTCCGCATCGATGCCGCGCGAAGTTTGCCCGCCGGCATTGATGCTGGAGGCGATTTGTGACGAGCCTAGATTGACGATCGTTGGCACCTGCCGATTGGTAAAATTGTAATTGAAAAAGCTGATCGCCGCGTCCAATAGCTTGTCCTGGTAGCGATACCCAAGCTCCTCGGAAATCGAATACTCGTCCTTCTGGTGCGTGCCGATGTTGAAAAGATCACCGTACCCATCATAGGTATTGTAAAGTACATACTCCACCGGCGAGCGGAAATTCGTCGATACGCTGGCAAATACCTGTTGGGCCGGCGTGATTTGGTAACGCACGGCGGCGCGCGGCAGCGGCTGACTGCTGTTCAAACCCACTTTGTATTGCGGCCCGGGCAGACCGTTGCGGCCGTCGCGATTCACCATGGCGTATTTCAGGCCCGCGTCAATCTGCAGCTGGCCATCGAGCAGGTTGATCGTGTCGCCGACGAACAGCGCGTTTACCTGCTCCAGCGTATGCGCTTCCTGCAGCGAATAGTTGGCGCCATTCGGCAATTTGATGGTGTAGGGAAATCCCCAGATCGAGGCAGGGTCGCCGTCACGCCCCACCGGCGTAAAAGGCTCCGGATCGTAGTCATCCGCATAATCGTACCAGTAGCCGGCCACGAACCGATTGACGCCGATATCCGCCGCAAGTTTCGTCACGAAGCCGGCGCGGAACTGATTGCCGATATAATCGCCCAGCACGTACGCCTGCCCGTTCTGTGCGTTCGGCACATTGAGCTGCGTGATGGGTTGCACACCCTGCGCGAGACCGGCGTTCGCTGTGGTGGGCAGAATGTCACCGTAAGGCGCGTTGCCGAAACCGTGCTCGAAATAGGGGGTAGTATCCCAGGCAAGCACGTCGTTCAGTACAATATGCGTCGGCATGCTGATTTGCACGTCGCGCCAGGGCTGCTGGTAGAGTTTCCAATAGCAGGCCTTCGGCGGCTCGCCGTAATCGGCGCATACCGGGCTTACACCCGCGTTGGTAAAGCCGGCCTGATAGTTGAAGCTCCTGCCCCATTGCCGCCAGTCCGCCAGCGTCGGGTTCGGATAGGAGCTGAGAATGGCATCGTGATAGGAGCCTACGATGGCAACGTTGCTGCCATCAGAAAAATCCTTGACGAATTTGTAATCCACGTGCTGTCGCTGATCGTGGCCCGGCCCGCGATAATTATCCGCCTGTGTCTGGCTGAAGGAAACGAAGCCGCGGATGCCGGTGTCGCCGATCGCTCCGGTATCGACCCGCGCGAATCCGCGCACCGCATGATAGGACCCGTAACTCGCGGAAATCAGCCCCCCCGGCGTGGCTGCCGGATCCCGGAGCCGCACATTGATCAGCCCGCCCGTTGCGTTGATGGTAGGGGTGTCGAGATCGGCCGTCCCCTGCGACAGCGCAATCGTGCTGATATTCTCGCTATCCACCCACTGGCTGGGATAGCCCGCGTAGTAACCGATATCATTCAGCGGCGCGCCTTCCAGCAAATACGCCACCTCGTCGCCGTTCAGGCCGCGGAGCGTAATGTTCACGCCCGGCGATAATCCGTAGGGATCGGACGACGCGGTATTCGCGCCTGGCGTCAGCCGCAGCAGATCGAAGGAATTGGCGCTCGGCGTCTGTTTGGCAATGAAATCGACCGAAATGGTGCTTTGCTGTTTCGCCACCCGCTCCTCACCGATCAGCCCGCCGCCGGCCGCCGTGCCGGTAACGCCCGTGACGGATGGCCGTGGCGCGCGCACGCGTATCGTTTCCACCGCGGCGGGCGCTGTCGCCGGCTGCGCTGCCAGCGGCCAAGGCCACAGCAGAATACTCCAAGCCAACAACGAACACCGCCTAGGCACAGGTATCTCCCACGGCTTTCAGGAACGTCCGCCCGCGCGGCGTGGTAAACCATTGCGCGTGCCCAAGCAGAAACCCGCGATACGCCAGTTCCGCCTTCGCGGGTGACCGCAAGATGCCGTGAAAATAGGCAAGTTCGGACAGCGCGAATTCCACATGTATCAACGGTAACATATGCGGCAGCGCCCGCAGCTCGGTGCCCGCAGCCCCTTCCGCTTCCCGATAGGCTTCGATCAGCGCGATCGCCAGATCCGCATGCGCAATATCCTCATGCTCCTCCAGGCGCAACCATTCCACCGTGTTCCGTTCTATCGCCGTGGCGATATCGAAATTGGCGCAGGTGCGGTTTGCCAGGCCGAAATCCACGACATTGGCAACTTCATCGCCGCGCCACATCAGATTGCTCGCATGCAGGTCGTTATGCGTCCATAGCGGATTTAGCACGGCAAGAAAGGGCGAGAGCGCGGCATGAAACGGCATCAAGATGCGCGCAAAATCTTCTTGCCATGGCCGCCCGGCAAGCGCTGCCGCCAGCAATGGCTGCGCCCCCACCCGGCGCGCGATCGCCGCCCAGGGATCCGCGCTACCGAACGCCGCGAAATCACCCACGATCAGTCCGGTTTTGCGTGTCGGCGCCGCAAAACCATCCGCCGCCCTGTGCAACCCGGCTAGAGCCCGCCCCGCGGCACGCGCATGCGCGACGCATCGAAATGGCGACCAGCTCACCGCATCCCGATACGAATCCTCGCCCTCCGCCAAACCATGGAATTCGTACACCGCATCGCCCACCGTCACGGACGTTGCGCCGTCGCGCGTCTGCAGCACACGCGGCACCGCCGCGCCGCCTGCGCGCAAATGAGCGATGAAGCGATGCTCCTCCGCCAGATCCTCCGCATCGCGCACCGCCGCATGGTGCCGCTTGGCGAACACGTCGCCGAACATGCCCGAAACGATGCCGCTTGCCGCGAATGGCCGTGGGCTTTGCCACGCCACCCGTCGCACCGCGCCAATGTCGGGAAACATCCCGGCCACGGCGGGAAATTCCGCGGCCACCAGGGCAGGCCAGTCGGCTTGCAAGCGCCCCCCGTCCAGCCCGTGCACCCGCGGCCGCCGCGAAGCTACCGCGGCGCCCATGAAAGCACCCTTCCCAGCATGCGATCCACGGCCCACCAGATCGAAACGGTCATGGCACTCAGCAGCAGCAGCGCGGCGAACATCAAATCCGTCCGCACCCGCGCGTTCGCGTTCAACATTACGTAGCCGAGGCCGCTGGAAGCACCCACCCATTCGCCGATCACCGCGCCGATCGGCGCCAGCGCCGCCGCCACGCGCAGGCCGCTGCCGAACGAAGGCAGCGCCGCCGGCAGCCGCACCAGCAGCAGCACCCGCCAGCCGCGCGCATTCATGCATTGCGCCAAATCCAGCCAATCCTGCGGCACCCGCCGCAACCCATCGAATGTCGCCGACATCACCGGAAAGAAAATCACCAGCACCGCCATCACCACCTTGCTGGCAATACCGAATCCGAACCACAGCACCAGTAAGGGTGCCAGCGCGAAAATCGGCACCGCCTGGCTCAACAGCAGCAATGGCAGCAACCATCGCCGCAACACCGGCGAAAACGCCATTCCCAAGGCCGCCAGCGCCCCCAGCAAGGTGCCGATGACCAGACCCAAAACCGTTTCGATCAATGTCGTCAGCGTCGCCCCGGCGAGCAGTTCGCGATCCGCCCACAGGGAATCGGCTACCCGCTGCGGCGGCGGCAGCAGATAGCCCGGCAACTGGAACAGCCTTACAAAAAGCCACCAGAGAAAAATCAGACCGAACAGCGTGACAAGTGGACGCACAAAAAGACCACGTTCCCGGCCCATGGGTAACGCTGAAGTAGCCGCGCCGATAACACGCCGCCGTGGTGAGGTTCCGGCGCCCGGTGTCGTTTTCATGCCGTTTCCAATAACGTGCGCAGCAATCTTCCCTGCACCGCCAGCACTTCCACATCGTCCACGGCGCGCGGCGGCTCACCATGCACAAACACCGGCTCGGACAACCGCGCCGGCGCGCCGCTCAGCACCAGCAGCATATGCGCCAGCCGGCACGCCTCCGCCGGATCGTGCGTCACCAGCAACACCGTCCGCCCCTTCAGCAAGCGCGCTGCCAGCGCCTGCATCTGCGCCCGCGTCACCGCATCGAGGGCGGAAAACGG
>DATJOH010000009.1:0-2308 GCA_035507235.1 Acetobacteraceae bacterium | reverse complement strand
GCCGGCGAAAGCATCATGGCCGCGGCCTCCACGCACGGCGTGCCGGGCGTGGAGGCGATTTGCGGTGGATTTTGCAATTGCGCGACGTGCCATGTCTATGTCGCGGAAGCATGGATCAATCTGTTGCCGCCGCCCGAGGATGCGGAGAATGAAATGCTGGACGGCACGGCAGCAGAACGGTTACCGGGAAGCCGGCTTTCCTGCCAGGTGAAAGTCACCGAGGCGTTGAACGGTATTACCGTGCGCATGCCGGAGATACAGGCCTAGGCTCTTCTCAAGCACGATGGTTTGACGGTTCGAACAAGGAAGACTCTTCTTTTTCTGAAAAAAAAGTAGCCTTCTTCTTGATGTCTCCTCAGCCGGCACCTGCGCCCTAATCTTCCTCAGACAATTTCCGCAGCAAATGCATCAGCACGCCCATTTCCTCGGCCTCAAGCCTGTCCTCGAGTTTAAGTTGCGTCGCCTGCGCCACGGCAATCAGTTCGGTCAGCATACGCCGGCCGCTTTCGGTCAAATGCAGTTTACCGTCGGATGCAGAAATCAATCCCCGATCGCTCATACTGTCGATCGCCGCGTCCGGCAGGTCCACGCCGCCTTTGCCGGCGCGAGCGATCAGGGCCTCGCGAGACAGCGCATCACCAAGGCCGAGGCCGGCCAGCACCGTGTATTCGGCGGCGCGCAGGCCGCGCTTGCGATATTCGCGACGGACATCGGCGAAGGCGACGTGGCGCGCCCGCCCTAGCAAGTGGCCGATGAAATGGCGGCCGAATTCGCCCTCATCGCCGGCGGCGATTTCGGCGAGCCGTTCCGCGGGTGGCATGACGCGGCCATAGCGGCCGCCGTGATAGATCAGCGGCGCGGCCGGATCGGTGGACAATTCGGCAACGTGGCCGACAAAAATCGCGTGATCGCCGCCCTCATATTCAAACGCCGTGCGGCAGAGGAACCGCGCCGTGCAGCCTGCCAGCATGGGAACCCCGCCTGGGCCTTCCGACCAGTCGATACCCTCGAACCGGTCGGTGACGCGGGCGGCGAAACGGGCTGATAGCTGCTCCTGGTTGGCGGCGAGGATGTGCACGGCCCACCATCCGGCGGCGCGGAACACGTCGATATGCTGGCTGGTCAAGGCCAGGCTCCACAGCACCAGCGGCGGGTCCAGTGAGACGGAATTGAAGCTGTTGGCGGTCAGCCCAACCGGGCGCCCGTCCGCGCTACGAGTGGTCACGATGGTAACGCCGGTGACGAAGGCGCCGAGTGCCTGGCGCAGGGCGTGCGGATCGATGGACGGCTCTGCCATGCGGCGTCTCCGGAATCTTGCTTGCTTCTAACGGCGAGGGTGGGGCCGCGCGGCGCCGGTGGCAACCTATCGCAACTGCGAAAAACGGACCGGGGCCGGTTCGCATCTGTGCGATGCATGTTACGGGAAGGTGCAGCGCGGGGGATGGAGAGTGCGTCAGAATCGCACGCTAGTGGATATTTATCGCAAGATGTCGCTCATCAAGCAGAACGATGAGCGCTTCATTGCCGTCATCAAGTCAGGCAAGCTGGTGATGCCGTTCTATTCGGCGCGCGGCCAGGAATGCATTCCGGCGGCAATCAGCGTGCAATTGTCGCCGGAGGACAAGATAGTTACGATCTATCGCGGCGTGCATGACATGCTGGCCAAGGGCGTGCCGACCAAGCTGCTCTGGGCGGAGCTGGCAGGGCGGGCCACCGGAACCTGCAAGGGCAAGGGCGGCCCAATGCATGTGACGCATCCGGAAAGCGGCTGCATGGTCACCACCGGCATTGTCGGCGCCAGCATGCCAATTGCCTGCGGGCTGGCCTTGGCGTCGCAGGTGCGCGGCGAGAAACATGTGACCATTGCGAATTTCGGCGATGGCGCCTCCAACATCGGCGCATTCCACGAATCGCTGAATTTGGCCGCGGTGTGGAAATTGCCGGTTATCTTCGTGTGCCAGAACAACCGTTACGCGGAACATACCACTTACGCTCACGGCACGTCGGTGGAGCGGATTGCCATGCGGGCCGCGGGCTATGGCATCCCGGGGGTCACGATCGACGGCAACGATCCGCTCGCGGTGTATGATGCGGCGTCGGCCGCCATCGCGCGGGCGCGGGCGGGCGACGGGCCGACGCTGATCGAGGCAATGACGTTCCGTTTCAATGGCCATCTGATCGGCGATCCTGGCGATTACATTCCGAAAGAAGAATATGCGGCAGCGGTGGCGGCCGATCCGGTGCCGCGCTACCGGCGCTACCTGGTAGAGAACGGCCACGCGGAAGCGGGCGAACTCGATGCGATTGA
>DATJOH010000008.1:0-2132 GCA_035507235.1 Acetobacteraceae bacterium | reverse complement strand
GCCTCCTCCCATTCGGGCAGGCGGCGCCAGGGTTTGAAGCCTTCCAAGCCAGGCGCGGCGTCTGGCGACAAGGTGGGGGGCGGCAAGGCGGCGCGTATGGCGGGTGCCCAATGCCAGCCAGCGCGGCCCATGCGATCGGCGATGCCGGCGGCCTGGGCATTCAGGGGCACGGCGCCGGCGGCGTGCATGCGGTGCAGCAGGGTGGCGGCGATGTCCGGTAGGATGGCCGCCGCTTCCTCGAGCGTCGTCGGCGGCTTCAGATCGAGGGCGAGGGCCAGTCCCCGCGGCGTGGGCGCCACCGGGCGCGCGGGCAGCACGAAGGCGAAGAGTTCGAGAAGGTCGAGCGCGGGCGCGCCCCCCTTCATGCCGAGGCGCCGGAATGTCGCCGGCGCGTGCACCAGCAGCGGTGGGCGCAGTTTTTTCAACCTCGCCAGCATTTCGGCGGCTGGCAGCGTGAGCAGTTCGCCGTCCTCGGTCAGGAGCGCGGCGCGGCCGTGACCGGCGACCAGCGAGGGAGCACGGGGCAGCATGAAGCGTCCGCTCTAAAGGCAGCAGCCGGTACCGCGCCAGTAGTGCAAGCCGGTTCGCCGGCGTATGCTGGCCTTGGAGGCGCCCATGGCGGATGTCGTGCTGGCCATTTTGGCACAAGCCGATCGCGCGGCCGCGGTGCTGGATGCCGCCGAGCGCCTCGCGATGCTGCTGGGTGAGGCGCGGCTGACCGCGCTGCCGATCGGCGGATCGATGCCGGTGGCGGCGCTGGCGGCGGCGGGTACGCTCGGCGCTGTGCCCGTGGATCTTTGCGTCACCTGGGATCCGGAGCGGATCGCGGCCATCACGGCTGCGTTCGAAGCCTGGACCGATGCGGCGCCAGGCCGGGTCGGCACCCGGTTGATCCCAGCCTCGGATGACCCCGGCACGGTCGAGGAAGCAACCCGACGGGCCGATTGGATCGTCGCCGCGACGCCGCGGTCGAGTGACGACGGCAGCACGCGGCACGCCTTCCGCGCCGCCCTGCTGCACAGCGAACGGTCGGTGCTGGCGCTGCCGTCCGCTGCCGCTTCGTTTGGCACGTGTGTCGCGGTGGCGTGGCGGGACGATCCGTGCGCGCGCCGCGCGGTGCTGCAGGCCACGCGCGTGCTGCACAAAGCGGAGAAAGTGGTGTTGCTGAGCGGCGTGCGTGGCGATGGGCCGGCGCCGGCCTTTCCGGCGGCGCTAGCCGAGCACGGCATAGCAGCGACGCAGGAACGGTTGCAGATTGCGTCCGGCGCGTTCGGCGCGGTGCTGCTCGAGCGCGCGCATGCCGCTGGCGCCGACATGCTGGTGCTTGGCGCCTACGCGCATAGTCCGCTGCGCGAATTCCTGCTCGGCGGCGTCACGCGCTGGATGCTGGAGCACGCGGATTTGCCATTACTGATGCGGCACTGAAAATAGCAAAAGTTCTTTGCTTCTTTCTTTCAAGAAAGAAGATTTTTCTTTTCTGAAGAAAAGAAGCAAAAGACTTTTTATTACGGGTGATCAAGCGCGCGCGCTTGCGTAGCCGCCGATTTGCAGTCGATTGAAAGATTCAAACCTGGTAGCCAAGGCGCGCGATGGTCTGTTGCAAAATCGGTATTACCGGTTTCAGGTGCGGCAGATAATTGCGGTAGCGATAGCGCGCGCTGGCATGGCGGCGCTTTTCGGTGAAGGCGAGGCAGCTTGGGTCGAATTTCTCGCCGATGAAGGCGAGCACGTGGCGGACAGTGGCTTCCTGGTCGTCCACCAGGTCCTCGTAACGGATTTGCAGGAACGGCATGGTGAGTTCGGCACGGTAATGGGTGACCAGGTCGGCGATCAGCACGTAATGCCGGGCGGCGGTTTCCAGCGCGTGGGCACAGTTAAAGCCGGCAGTGATCAGGTTCGAGACACAGGACAGCACGACGTCCAGCGGATGACGAACCACATAGAGTAACGGCGATTCCGGAAACAGTAACGTTATCAGGCCGAGATCGGTTTCGTTCAACGGCACGCGGTCGATGAACCAGCGTTGGCGCGCGCGATCCAGCGCCGGCGGCGTCGCGCGGCGGAGGTAATGGTCGCGGAGCGCAATCAGATCGTCGCGATGGTCGGCCATGTGCAATTCCGCCAGCGCCTCC
>DATJOH010000007.1:0-2262 GCA_035507235.1 Acetobacteraceae bacterium | reverse complement strand
AGCGCTGGACAATGGCTGGACGCCAGTGATGAAGATCCTCGATGCGCCGGTCTCGCTGCCGCAGGGTCCAGGCCTGCCGCTGTGGACGCCGAAGAACTTCGAGAAGCATTTTCTCGGCATGGCCACACTCCGGCGCGGTATCGTTCTGTCCCGCAACCTGATGACCATTCGCCTTGCCGCCGCTGTCGGCATGGACAAGGTGGTGCAATATCCCATTCGTTTCGGCGTTTATGACAAGCTGCCGCCTTACCTGTCCAACTCCATCGGCGCGTATGAAACGACGCTGATGCGGCTGACCACGGGCTATTCCGAGTTCGTGAATGGCGGCAGGAAGATCAATCCCAGCCTGATCGACCGTATCCAGGACCGCAATGGCAAGGACATCTATCGTCACGATCCGCGCGATTGTCAGGCCTGCAATTATCCCGTCTGGGCCAATCAGGCCGAACCTCTCCTGCCCGACACGCGCGAGCAGATCATCGATCCGCGCACCGCCTACCAGATCGTCTCGCTGCTCGAAGGCGTCGTGCAATACGGTACCGGCAAAGTCGTGAGCCAGGTCGGCAAGCCGCTGGCGGGCAAAACCGGCACCTCCAACGAGTCCAAGGATACATGGTTCATCGGCTTCTCCCCGGATCTGACCTGCGGCGTGTTTGTCGGTTTCGACAATCCCCGCACCTTGGGACGGTATGAACAGGGCGCCACCGCCGCCGCGCCGATTTTCCGCGATTTCATGAAGGGCGCGCTGGAAAATTCGTTGCCGATCCCGTTCCGCATCCCGCCGGGTATCGATCTTGTTTCCATCAACCGCATCACCGGAGAACCCGCCGCGCCCGGCGGACCGCTGACGATTCTCGAAGCCTTCAAGGCAGGCACCGAACCGGGTGTTGCGGTGACCGATCAGACCAACAATCTCGCCACGCCGGGACAGGGGCCGGCGACCGATGTGGATCAGGGCACCGGCGGTCTTTACTAGATTTCCCGGTTTCAACATTAACCAGCGCCGCGCGTCACAGTTTCGCGCCATTTTTCCATGCAAATAGGCCTACGCCGCGCTAGTTAGAACCGTGGCGAGAGGCGATGCGGATGCATATCGATCAGCCGGCGGCAGGAACAAGGCTGCACGAATTGCGGCGTTTCTGGCGCGTGCGGATCGCCAATCTGCAACGCGACGTGCGTTCCAGCGAAGTGGCGCAGATATTCCTCTGTGCGCTGATCGGCGCGGTCGTCGGCGCGATGACCAACTATCTGCGGCTCTTGATGGAGCTGCTGCACAAGATCAACTTTCTTCTGCCCAAACATGTGACGTTAAGTGCCGGCATTGCCATCAATCACTGGCGGCTGTTGCTGGTGCCGGCAATAGGTGGCTTGGCGCTGGGCCTTGGAGCCATCCTGGCGCGCCGGTTCCGCAGCGGCGAGATCGTAGACCCGGTGGAAGCCAACGCGCTCTATGGCGGGCGCATGTCGATCCGCGATTCCGGCTGGCTCACCGCGATCACATTGTTGTCAAACGCCGCAGGCGCGTCGCTGGGCATGGAAGCCGGCTACAGCCAGTGGGGTGCGGCGGTGTTTTCGTCGCTCTCACGCTATTTCCGGCTGCGGCGCGAGGATCAGCGCATCTTTGTAACGGCCGGCGCGGGGGCGGCCATCGCCGCCGCCTTCAATGCGCCGCTGGCGGGCGCGTTCTATGGTTTCGAACTGATCCTGGGCAGTTATACGCCCCGGGCGCTCGCGCCGGTCGCAGTTGCATCGGTTTGCGCGACGCTGATGCAGCGCACGCTGAACACGCCACAACCTCTGTTTTCCATTGGCGGCCCCATCATGCTGCACAACAGCAGCTACGTGCTGTTCGGCGTGATGGGCGTATTGGCGGCGGGGATCGGCATCCTTGCCATGCAGGCCGTGACATGGTCGGAGCGCGGCTTGCGCGCGCTCAAAGTACCCGATTGGCTGCGGCCGGTGGCGGGCGGCGTGTTGCTGTCGATGCTGGCGCTTTATTTTCCGCAAGTTCTGGGTAGCGGCCATGGCGCGATTCAGTATCACCTCGATATTCAATGGGCGCTCGTACCACTTCTGGCCTTGCTGGCGGCCAAGCTGGTGGCCTCCGCGATTTCTGTCGGCTCGGGTTTTCGCGGCGGTCTTTTCAGTTCGTCCCTGTTTCTGGGTTGCTTGTTCGGCGGGGCGTTTCTGCGGATCGCCGCCTATCTCTGGCCTGCGCTCGCGTCGCAGGAAACCGCGTTTCTTCTGGTCGGCATGGGATCG
>DATJOH010000006.1:0-2585 GCA_035507235.1 Acetobacteraceae bacterium | reverse complement strand
TCGCATAAAGGCCCCGAATATCGGGCGGCTCGGACTGGCATGGTCGCTCGACCTGCCGGGGGAAGTGTCGCTGGAAGGCACGCCGCTCGCGGTGAATGGCGTGCTGTATTTCACCGGCACATATGCGGCAGTTTACGCGGTGGACGGGGCGAGCGGGAAGTTGCTGTGGAAATACGATCCGCAGACCTGGAAGGTAAACCCCCTCAAGATGCTTTTCAGCTTCGCGGCGAACCGCGGCGCGGCGTATGCGGACGGGCGGGTTTTTGCCGCGACGCTGGACGGGCGGCTGATCGCCCTGGACGCCAAGACGGGCAAGCTGCTCTGGAGCGCGCAAACGGTTGCGCCACAGGGATTTCAGACCATTACGGGTGCGCCGCACACATTCGACGGCAAGGTGATTATCGGCAATGGCGGCGCGGATATGGGACAGCGCGGCTATGTGACCGCCTATGACGCCGCGACCGGACAGCAGGCCTGGCGCTTTTACGTGACGCCAGGCTCGCCCGAGCAGAATAAGGGCGATCCCGCCATGGAGCGCGCGGCCGCGACCTGGAAAGGCCCATATTGGAAGACCGGCACCGGCGGCGGTGTGTGGGACAGCATGACGTTCGATGCCGGATTGAACCGGATTTATATCGGCACCGGCAATGCCGGTCCTTATGATCCGACGAAGCGCAGCCCCGGGGGCGGCGATAATCTCTATACCGCCTCGATCGTCGCGCTGGACGCGAACACCGGCAAATATGTGTGGCACTACCAGCTCAATCCGCGGGATGAATGGGATTTCGACGCCACCCAGGACATGATTCTCGCCGATCTGACGATCGACGGCAAGCCACGCAAGGTGCTGATGCAGGCGCCGAAGAACGGTTTTTTTTACGTATTGGACCGCGAGACTGGCAAGCCGATCTCGGCCGGCAAATTCGGCAAGGTGACCTGGGCGGACCGTATCGATATGGCGACGGGACGGCCGGTGGAAGCGTCGGGCGTACGTTACGACTCTGGAGATGTCATGGTCTGGCCGGGGCCAACCGGCGCGCATAGCTGGCAGGCGATGGCGTTTAGCCCGAAAACCGGCCTGGCATATATTCCGTATATGCAGGTGGGCGCGCGGTTTGCACACGGGCCAGCCGGGCCCGGCGCCGTTTCCGTTGGCGGCGTCAGCATTTCCAGCGTGAAGCAGGATGATGCGGACGGCAAGGGCGCGCTGGTCGCGTACGATCCGGTAGCGCAGAAAACGCGCTGGACCGCGCAGCACGCAACGCTCTGGAACGGCGGCGTATTGGCGACGGCGGGCGGTGTGGTTTTTCAGGGTACAGCGGATGGCATGTTCACCGCCTATGACGCGGTGAACGGAAAGCGCCTGTGGCAATTCAATGCGGGGCTTGGGATCATAGCCGCGCCGATCAGCTATTCGGCGGGGGGTAAACAATATGTATCCGTTCTGGTCGGCTATGGCGGTGCCGCGGCGATCGGTAGCGACATGATGAATGTCGGCTGGAAATTCGGCGCGCAACCGCGTCGGCTGCTGACCTTTGCACTCGACGGGAAGGCTACCCTGCCGCCTTCAGCGCCGCCGGACTTTACGGTGCACGCGGTTGACGATCCCGCGCTGAAACTAAATCCCGCCGACGTAGCAGCCGGTCATGCCATGTTTATTGCGTGCGCTGCGTGCCATGGGCGCGACCTGGTTTCAGCCGGCGCGCCGGCGCCGGATTTGCGCGAATCCCGTATCGCGCTCGATCCGGCTTCGTATCGCGCCGTAGTGCTGGGCGGCAGCCTGATCGAGCAGGGCATGCCGCGTTTCGCGATCATGGGCGAGAAGCCGATCATGGCGATCTGGGCGTATATACGACAAGGCGCGCGCGACGCGTTGGCCGCGGAAAAGAAAGGCGAGGCGCCCGCTTCGACGGGAAAGAAATGAGCTTCAGGTGACCCGAACCTGGATGTCGGCCAAGCGAAGTGCCTCGCCGAAACTAAGCAATGGCACCCGACACCTTGTGCCCGATCGCGCGCGCCGTTTTGCGATCTGGCTCAATCCACTGCGACGTCGGGTACAGCGGCTCGATCGCGGTTGCGGTATCGAGCGCGGCAAGGTCTTCCGCGCTCAGCGTAACATCGGCGGCGGCCAGATTGTCGTCCAACTGGTGCATCTTGGTGGCGCCGAGCAGGATGCTGCTGACTCCGGGGCGCGCCAGCAGCCAGGCGAGGGCCAGTTGCGCGACGCTGATGCCGCGCGCGGCGGCGATCGGGCGCATGCAATCAAGCAGCGCGAAGGCCTTGGCCTTATCAAATTGCAACATGTCAAAGTTCGAAAACCGATTATCGGGCTGCGCGAGACTCTCGCGGGTGTAGGCGCCGCTGAGGAAACCATAGGCAAGCGGGCTCCAGACCGTCATGCCAAGCCCGAAGTGACGCAACATCGGCAGCACATCGCGCTCTACATCGCGGCCGAGCAATGAATAATACATCTGGCCATGGGTGAATTGCGCCCAGCCGCGCGCCTTCTGGATTTCCATGGCGGCGGCCACTTTCCAGGCTGACCAGTTGGAAAATCCGATATAGCGGACCTTGCCGGCGCGCAC
>DATJOH010000005.1:0-8309 GCA_035507235.1 Acetobacteraceae bacterium | reverse complement strand
CGCATGGAAGCGATGATACATGGAAGGCGTCAAACGTAACGTCACATAAGTGCCGCCAACCAATGAAGCGGCATGCGCCTCGTCATCAACCAACTCGGCAAGATGGTAGGACATTCCCTTGACTTGCAGTAAGTGGCCGTCCGTAACGGCGCCGCAAGCGCCGACGATCGCGTCGCACGGCGATGCGACGATCGCCGGATCGGCGACGAATGGCCGTGCGCCAGGCCGCAGCCGCCGGGTGAAACAGGCATGCAGACTGGTAAAGCGGGATTCGGCGGCGTCGCTGAGGTCGAGGTCGGAGAAGAGACGCCAGATCCTCAATGAAACATTGTACACCAACGGCTGCTCGATGCGGGCGAACCAGCCCATGAAGTCGGTTGCCAGCCGCCGGGGAATGCGGTTGGTGAGCAGGAAATTTATGTAATCAAGGCGCGCCGCCCGGGCTATGATGGCACGGATCATCGCCCATTTTTCCGAGTCGAAGCCTGGGGAGCCGGATGTCGATACAAGTTCTTGCGCTGGCCGGTAGCGCCGCCACACTTTGCGTCCTGGCCGTGCCGGCCAAGGCGCGGCTCGAATTGTCGCGCGCAAAATACCGATCGCTGGCGGGCCATGCACGGATGTCGCGTCGCATCGCGTCGTTCATTCCCTACTACGCGTTTGATGAACACCGGTTCTTCTGCTGCGACGGCGCGCCCGCCGCCGTGGCGGCACAGCGACGTGCGGGGTTCCTGCAACTGGCTGCGATTTTCGCACAGATGTTTCCCCGCAGCATTGCCCTGACGGCGCAGGCCAAGGACGGCGTGTCCGACCTGCAATTCACCACCGCCTATCGCGTGCCGTTTCAGTTTAGCCGCTTTGTGCAACGACATCTTCCCGTGGGTGCCTTTCTTGCCGCGTCCTCCGGCGTCACGCTCACCGACCTCGACGGCAACGTGTTCTATGACCTGACAGGTTCGTACGGCGTCAACCTGTTCGGGCAGGATTTCTACAAATCCTGCATAGAGCGGGGCGCCGCGCGCGTGCGCGACCTCGGACCGGTGCTTGGATCCTATCACCCGGTGGTGGCGGAGAACGTAGCACGGTTGCGCGCCCTGTCCGGTCTCGATGAAATCTCGTTTCATATGTCCGGCACCGAAGCGGTGATGCAGGCGGTGCGCCTGGCACGCTACCATACCGGTCGCTCGCATCTCGTGCGGTTCTGCGGCGCGTACCATGGCTGGTGGGGCGATGTGCAGCCGGGAATTGGCAACCCGATGCCGGCGAACCAGACCTATACGTTGGCGGAATTGTCAGATCATACGCTGCGGGTGCTGCGGCACAGGC
This sequence comes from Acetobacteraceae bacterium, assembly GCA_035507235.1. Classification (GTDB taxonomy): domain Bacteria; phylum Pseudomonadota; class Alphaproteobacteria; order Acetobacterales; family Acetobacteraceae; genus CAJCIS01. Next base: position 6,983 of record DATJOH010000005.1, on the reverse strand, counting down.
GCGATATCGCCTGCGTGCTGGTGAATCCGCTGCAAGCCCTGCACCCGAACCTCGCGGCCCCTTCGGATTCCACGCTTGTCGATAGCGGCAGGCGCGCCGGGGCCGATCGCACCGCCTACGCAAAATGGCTGCGGCAATTGCGCGAGGTGTGCGATGCACGCGGCATCGTACTGATTTTTGACGAGATTTTTGTCGGCTTCCGCATTGCACGCCGCGGCGCCGCGGAATATTTCGGCGTGCAACCCGACCTGGTGACCTACGGCAAATCGCTCGGTGGCGGCCTGCCGATTGGTGTGCTGTGTGGTCGCGCCGCCCTGATGAAGCGCTACCGCGAGGACAAGCCGGTGGATATCTGTTTTGCCCGCGGCACCTTCAACTCGCATCCTTACATCATGGGCGCGATGGCCGAGTTCTTGGACTATTTGGATAGTCCGGAAGCCAGCGCGATGTATCGGACGCTCGACGCGGTTTGGGAAGGACGCGCCGCCCTGCTGAACGAACGGCTCGCGGCTGCCTCGCTGCCCGTGCGGGTAGCTGGCCTGTCCTCGATCTGGACCGTGTTCTATACGCAGCCGTCGCGCTACAATTGGATGCTGCAATATTATCTTCGTGCTGCGGGAATAGCGCTGAGCTGGGTCGGCACCGGCCGCCTGATCTTCAGCCTCAACTTCACCGATTCCGATTTCGAGGCAGTGGCCAGCCGGTTCGTGCAAGCTTGCATCGACATGCAGACAGACGGGTGGTGGTGGAACGACGGCGCATCGAACAAATCGATCCGACGCCAAATTGCCGGCGAAACATTGCGGGCATTCTGGGCGCGGTCCAGCTAGGGCCGGGCGTATGGCCGGGGACGTCTAGCCAATAGGCGTGCGTTGATTAGCCATCAGAAAGAAGGCTTCTTTTTTGAAAAAAAGAAGCAAAAAACTTTCGCTCTTGGCGTCCGATGGCGGGACCAAACAAGGAGCTTCGGTGCCGCCCGCAACAGATAAAAGCCGCTTCTTTTTTTCGAAAAAGAACTACTTTCTTGGCGCTTGACTTTCTTCGCGCTTTAACTTGCGGTCCTATTGATAGCCTGGCGACGCGAACTAGAATGACTCCTGCGGCTCGCTAAGATCTTCCGCGACAGTTCGGCGGGCGCACAGTGCTAATGGCGCGCGGTGATACAGCATAATGTCGTGAAACGGGTCGGTTATTATCTTCGTCGCCCATACGAGGCCTGTTCGAACATCCTTGATGATGAACAACTGCACGGTGCGGAACAGCAGGCCGCCAATGCCGATCGCCAGCCACATATTGCCAACGTGACGCGCAAAGGCGACAGCGGTCGGCGGCTTGGCGCACAGACCAAACAAGGTTGGACTCACAACCAGTATCATCGGCGACAAGGCCCATATGGACATCAGGACAATTTTACGGCGCAGGTTATAGCCGACCTTGATTTCTTCCTTGTAGTCGTGGCTGGCGTCGTTGACGACATCGTAGTCTTTTGGTTCGAAGAAAAAATGGCCTATCTGCCGGCTTGTCATCGACAGCATCCACGCAAGCAGAGCCGCGTAGGCAGGGTCCTTGAAAAATATGCCATAAGCAATGACGAATGACGCCGCACTCAACAGGTGAAGCGATTGGTTGACCAGGCTGTGATGATAGTAGCGATGATCATCCCATCGCTGCACGGCAAGAAGTTCCAGAAACTTGCTCAACGTATTGCCCTTATCGCTAGGTAATCGCCAATTTCGGGTCACGCCCGCTCGCAGGACATCATCATCGTCTTTGCGGCGCTGGCCTCGGGATGATTCGGCAGCCTCAGAAAGCGAATAAGCGAAAAATGTCCCAGCGGCGGCAGCGCGCGCCGCTCGAGCAAGCGAACAAGTGGCTGCCCCTGAGCCCATTCTTCGTAGCGCGACCACGCAAACTCGGTTCGCCAGCCCAGGCGGCTCGTCACCGGCATCAGCCATTTCTCAATGGTGCCACGCACGCCAATTTCAGCCCCGATGCGCGTGGTAATAATGATTTCGCCGCCTGGGCGGACGACACGCACGAACTCATCGAGCGCCCGCTCCGGCCGGGGAACAGCGGTGACGACGTATTGCGCAACGACGACATCGAAGGACGCGTCCGGGAAATCGAGCTTCTCCGCATCACCGACCGCGATGGTTTCGACATTGCCGAGGCGCGCCTGCTTTACGCGACGCCGCGCCTTTTCGAGCATCGGCTCGGAAATATCGATCCCGACGATGTGCGTGGCGCTGCCATAGCTTGGCAAGGACAGGCCGGTGCCAACGCCGACTTCGAGAACCCGGCCGCCAATCCGTTCTGCCGCGGCAACCGCATCAAGCCGGCCGCGGCGGAATACCGGGCCGAAGATGAGGTCATATACCGGCGCCCACCGTCCGTACGCTTTTGCAACCTGTTCCCGTTCCACGGCGAAAGCCATCCTTGGCATAGCGTGTGTGAATCAGCGGAACCGACGCGTAGCAAAGTTGCACGGAATCGCGGCGTTACAGTTTTCCGGCAAAAATATTGCAGATTGAAGGCGGTCAATCGCCAGGCGCCTTAAAACGCCGCTAAGCTCAATGTCGCCCTTTTGCTTCTTTTTCTTCAGAAGAGGAAGAATCCTTGTCTTCCTTTATTGCCGTGGGCCCGCTTCCAATAACGCCAGATTCTGCGCCGCGAGATCGCCCGTTGCGCTGTCGGGCGAGAGGTCTTCGGCGCGTTGCCAGTCGGCGCGGGCGCCGTCGAGGTTGCCTTCGCGCTGGCGGAGGATGCCGCGTTCCAGCAGGGCGTCGGCGGCGTCGGGGTCGAGGGCGAGGGCTTTGGCGATGTCGGCGGCGGCGTCCTGCAAACGGCCGAGGTGGCGGCGGGCGGTGGCGCGGAGCACGAGGGCGTCGCCGCGTTTCGGGTCGGCCTCCAGGGCCTCGGTCAGATCGTCTTCCGCGGCCTGGTCCTGGTGGACGGCGAGGGCGGCGATGGCGTGGGTGACGCGCAGATCGGGGTCTTCGGGGGCGAGGGCGATGGCGTGGTTGGCGGCGTCGTAGGCGCGGGTAGTGTCGCCGGCCATGGTCCAGGCCTGGGCCGCCTGGCCGTAGAGTTCGGCGCGGGCGGCTGGCTCGGCTGCGGTGGTGTTGGCAAGATTGGTGAGCAGGTCGGCACCTTCGGCCGGGTTGCCGAGTTCGATTTGCGCCAGGGCATGGCATTGGGTGGCGGCGTCGCCGCCGTTACGCCAGGCGGTTGCCATGGCGTCGGCGCCGGCGGGGTCGTCGGCGAGCATGTCCATGCAGGCATCGTATTGGTCGCCGTTGGAGATGCGTGGTGGCACGGGGGGGACGGGGATGGTGTCGTCGGGCGCTGGGGCGGCGTCTGAGGGGGGCGATGCGGGTTGCGCGGTCGCAGGGTGGGCCGCGAGCAGGAGCGCGGCGGCGAGGACCGCAGGGAAACGCATGGCAACAATTTAGGGTAGTGGGTGGGCGGGGAGAAGCGGGTGGGGGTGGCTGCGTGACGAAACTGCTGATCGTGGGCGCCGGATACACGGGGCTGGCGGTAGCGCGGGCGGCGGTGGCGCGGGAGATGGCGGTTGCGGTGACCAGCCGCGGCGCGCCGGTGCTGCCTGATGGGGTGTTGCTGGTGCCGTTTGCAGACGCGGCGGCGGTGGTGCTGGCGGCGACGCATCTGGTGGTGACGGCGCCGCCTGGGGAGGTGGGCGACCCGGTGCTGGCGGCGTATGGCGCGGCGGTGCGGGCGGCGTCTTGTGCGACGGTCTATCTGTCCACGACCGGGGTTTATGGCGATCGCGACGGCGCGTGGGTGGATGAGGATACGCCGCCGGCGCCGGTGGCGGCGCGCTCCGTAAGGCGGCGGGCGGCGGAGCTCGCCTGGGAGGCGGCGGTGGCGGGTCGGCCGCTCGATGTGCTGCGGCTGGCGGGGATTTATGGGCCGGGGCGGTCGGCGCTGGACGATGTGCGGGCGGGGCGGGCGCGGTGTGTGGTCAAGCCGGGGCACGCGTTTGGGCGCATCCATCGGGACGATGTGGCGGCGGCGGTGCTGGCGGCCATGGCGCGGCCGCCGGTGGGGGTGCGGGTGCTGCATGGCGTGGATGACGAACCGGCAGAGAGCGCGGATGTGACGCGCGCGGCGGCGCGGCTGCTGGGCGTGCCGGCGCCGCCCGAGATCGAATTTTCCGTGGCGTGGGCGGGCATGAGCGACATGGCGCGCAGTTTCTGGGCGGAGAACCGGAAGGTTTCGGCCAACAAAACAAAGGCGGCGCTAGGGATTCGCTGGCGATATCCCAGCTACCGGGAGGGGCTGGCCGCCATCCTCGCCGAGGAGCGAGGCGAGCGTCCGGATTAGCAGGGCGATGTCCTGCGGCCGGGAGAGGCGGTGGTCGCCGTCCTTTATCAGGGTGATCTGCACATCGGGCGATTCCAGTTTGGCGGCGAGCCGGACGGAGGTTTCCCAGGGCACGTCGCGGTCGTGCTGGCCGTGCAGCAAGCGCGCCGGGCAGTGCAGCGGGATCGGGGCGTGGAGCAGAAGGTGGTCGCGGCCCTCCTCGATGAGGCGGCGGGTGATGATCTGTTCGCCACCGTAAAGGCTCGGCACGCGGAGCAGGCCGTCGCGTTCCAGCGCCGCGCGCTCGGGTGGCGCCATGGTGTCCCACATCAGATCCGCGGTCATGTCGGGCGCGGCGGCGATGCCGACCAGGGCGGCCACGCGCTCGCGGCGGCAAAGTGCCACATTGAGCGCGATCCAGCCGCCCATGGAGGAGCCGATCAGGACGAATTCTTCTGACGCGAAACGATCGATCAGGAACAGCGCGTCGTCGGTCCATTGGCCGATGGTGCCGTCCTCGAAACGGCCGGCGCTGGCGCCGTGGCCGGAATAATCGAGTCGGAGACAGGCGCGGCCGTGGGCGCGGCACCAGGCGGCGATGGCGGTGGCCTTGTCGCCGGTCATGTCGCTCATGAAGCCAGGCAGGAAAACGACGCAGGGGCCGCGTCCGGCCAGATGGTCGAATGCGAGCTCTATGCCGTCACCACGATCGATACGATCAGAAGTCAAAACAGGTGGATATGAACCAGGTTGGCACCGACCAGGGTCAATACGCTGGCGAGCGCCGGGCGCAAGCCATATTCCGGCATGCGTGGGGCGAGCCAACTGCCGAGCAGAATGCCGGGAATGGAGCCGATCAGCAGGGAGCCCATCAGTCCCCAGTTCACGTCGCCGAGCAGCCAGTGGCCGAAGCCGGCGAGCAGGGTGAGCGGCACGGCATGGGCGATGTCGGAGCCGACGATGCTTACCGTGGGGAGGCGTGGATAGAGCATGATCAGCGCGGTGACGCCGAGGGCGCCGGCGCCGACGGAGGAGAGCGACACGAGCACGCCCAGGACCGCGCCGCTGACGATCGTCAGGGTGCGAGCGGTGCTATCACTCGGTTCGCCGAAGCGGGTGGCGACCCATTCCGCGACGCGGCGGCGGAAGAAGATCGAGAGCGCCGTCAGAAGCAGGGCAACGCCGAGCACGAATTTGATGGTGCTGGTGACTTCCTTGCTGTGCGAATTGAAGTGCGAGAGGGCGAACAAGGTCAGCGCGGTGGTGGGCACCGAGCCGAGGGCGAGGCGGCGGACGATTTTCCAGTCCACGGTTTTGCTGGCGCTGTGGACGCCGGTGCCGACGGTTTTGGTGACGGCGGCGTAAAGCAGGTCGGTGCCCACGGCGGTGGTGGGATGGACGCCGAAGGCCAGCAGCAGGGGCGTCATCAGCGAGCCGCCACCGACGCCGGTGAGGCCCACCAGCAGGCCGACCAGCAGGCCCGATAACGGATAGACGACGCTTGTAATGTCGATCATGCCCCCGAAGCTCCCCGCGCTCGAAATAGTAAGTCATACTAATCCGATGGGAATAGGGGCGCAATTGGATTTTACGTGATGGTAATTTTCTATACTGCGAATAACTCAAGTAGTATTATAGAATTACCTAGCGATAGGCGTGCATTACAGTGCTCACGCCGACGAACAGCAGGATGGCGGCCATAACCGGGCGTAGGCCCTTTTCGGGCAGGCGCGGTGCCATGGTGCTGCCGGCCAGGATGCCGGGGATGGAGCCGGTGAGCAGGAAGCCTAGGAGTTCCCAGTCGACGTCGCCGCGGGCCCAGTAGCCGGCGCCGGCGACCAGGGTCAGCGGCACGCCGTGGGCAATGTCGGTGCCGACGATGCGGGCAAGCGGCAGTTTTGGGTAGAGCAGAAGCAGGGCGGTGACGCCGATGGCACCGGCGCCGACGGAGGAGAGCGAGACCAGCACGCCGACCACAGCGCCGGCGACGATGGTGAGGATGTCGGCGCGATGGTCGCTCGGGACGCCGAAGCGGCGCGCCATCAGGTCCACCAGGTAGGTGCGCAGCAGGAGCGAAAAGGCGGTCAGCACCAGGGCGACGCCGAGCACCAGCTTGATGGTTTGGGCGAGCGCCGGGCTTGCCGGGCTGATGTGCGAGAGCACGAACAGCGTGAGCGCCGTGGCGGGCACCGAGCCGTAGGCCAGGTGGCGGACGATGCGCCAGTCGATGGTGCCGCCGGCATGCTGGGCGACGGTGCCGACCGCCTTGGTGAGCGCGGCGTAGATCAGGTCGGTGCCGACGGCGGTGGTGGGATGAAAGCCGACCCAGAGCAGTAGCGGCGTCATGAGGGAGCCGCCGCCGACACCGGTGAGACCGATGACGAAGCCGACCACCAGGCCGGAGAGCGCGTAAATCAAGCCGTGGGTCATGCGGCGGGATGCTCGTCAGGGGGCGGACGCTGGCATCGCATGCCCACCCTTGCACGCCAAGTGGGCGGTCAGAAGGGGCGTCAGTCGCTTGAGGGCGGTTTGGCCAGGGCTTGCAGGCGGTCCAGGTCCACCTGGGCGACGGCCTCACGCAGCGCCGCCATGGGGACGTTGCTGCCCTCGGCGTGGACCATGAAGCGGTTGCCGACGATCACGCCGTAGCTGCCGTGTTT
>DATJOH010000004.1:0-3725 GCA_035507235.1 Acetobacteraceae bacterium | reverse complement strand
CGGCGGTTGCGACCCCGATGCCCGGATTGACCAGCGCGATGCCGTAGGCCGGCAAGTGCGGCGCCGGCGCCAGTATGTCGCCGACCCCGCCCATGCGGGCCGGGCGCCCGGCGAGACAGACCGGCACGTCGGCCCCAAGCCGTGCCGCCTCGGCGGCGGATGGCACCGGCCGATTCCACATACGGGCCAGCAGCCGCAGGGCGGCCGCCGCGTCGGCCGATCCGCCGCCGATGCCGGACGCCACCGGCAGATTCTTGTCCAGCCGCAGCCGCGCCCCGCCGCCGCCGAGCCCCCGCGCCGCCCGCAGCACCAGGTTGTCGGCTTCCGCCGCGAGCCCTGCCGCGAACGGCCCCGTTACGCTAAGCGAAAGGCATTCGTCCGACGTTGCAAACAAAATATCCGCCGCGCCCGCGAAGACGGCGAGACTATCAAGCAAATGATATCCATCCGCCCGCCGCCCCACCACATGCAAATAAAGATTTACCTTCGCGCAAGCACGTTCGCTGCCAACGTCTTCAAGAGTAAAAGTTCTTTGCTTCTTTTTTTCAAAAAAGAAGTCTTCTTCTCCCCTCACTTCTCCGCCAGACCAGCACTCTTCAACCGCGCCTCGATCCGCGCCGCCTCATCCGCATCCGGCTTCAGGATAAGCGCCTGCCGCCACTGGTCTTCCGCCTCGATATGCCGTCCCGCCTCCCAATAAGCGTCGCCAAGATGCCCGGTGATGGTGGGATCAACCGGCTGCAATTCCGCCGCCTGCTGCAACAATTGCACCGCCTGGTGCACATCGCCCAGATGCAGATCGACCCATCCCATGCTGTCGATAATGGCGCCGTCGTTCGGCCGCTGTTCCAGGGCGCGGCGAATCATGTCGCGCGCCAGCGGCAGGTTATGATTCTGTTCCGTCCAGGAAAACCCGAGGAAGTTCAGCACCGCCGGCTGGTCCGGCGAGAGTTTCAGCGCCTCTTTCATATCGGCTTCGGCGCGCGGCCAGTCATGCACGCGCTCCAGCGCCGCGCCGCGGGCGTAGAACAGGCTCCAATCGTCCTTTGCCGGCACCTTGATGCGCGCGATCGCGCCCGTGTAGGCGCCCACCGCATCGGCATATTTCTGGTTGTCGGTATAGACGTCACCCAGCCGCGCCAGCGGCTCCGCCTGATCCGGGAAATCCGTCGCCAGCGCCTGCAACGCGCTTTCCGCCGCCGCGAAATTGCCGACGCGATCCTGGTAGAGCGCCAGATGCAGCCGCACCACGCCGGCCAGCGGATCGTCGGATGGCACCTGCCGCAGCGCGGCGATTGCGTCATCGTAATGGCGCGCCGCCACCGCCAGATCCGCCTGCACCAGCCGCGCCTCGGTCAGGTCGCCATGCATCATCAGCGCCAGCTGGATCAGCATGGGCGCCACCGCCGCCTGCTCGTTCTGCTGCCGCAACGCCCCCGCCATGCCGGCATAGGCCTCGGCGATCCCCGCCTTCGGCGAGCTGATCTGCGGCTTGCTGATGTCGCGCAGCAATCCCGGCACCGCGAGCGCGATGTCGCCGCCCTCACGCCCCAGCGCCTCGATGGTGGCGCGCGCCTGGTCCATGTGGCCACTGCGCGCCTGCCAGCTCGCCAGGATCTGCGCCAGGCGCACATTCGGCTCGGCCAGTTCCTTCTGCAGCGCGCCATACAACCGGTCCGCCAACCCGTCGCGATGCGCCACATCGGCAATCAGCGCCGCATGCAGCAGGTAGAACGCCGCGTAATGGCCGCTATTGATGGCCCCCTGCAGCGTATCCAGCGCCTTGTCCGTCCGCCCCTGCGCCTGCTGCGACCACGCCAGCAGCAGCGGCCGCAAACTATCCATCACCGGGTCGTGCGGCAGCTCCGCGTAGGCGAGTTCGGCAGGCACCCAGTCGCCGCTGCGCGCGCTGACATCCGCCAGCAGCAGCTGCGCCATCGGATTGTCGGCCAGCTTCGGCGCCAGGATTTCCGCTTCCTTGCGCCCCGCCATCAGGCTGAGCGCAAACGCGTCCTTCTGCAGCGCCGGATTGGAGGGATCGGCGCCAAGCGCGGCCAGGATCTCGCTGGCGGCAAAGCCGCTATCGCCGCGGTCGGCGGCAAACTGGGCGGTAAGGTAGGCGCCATAATCCGCGGCATGGGCGCCGGGCGCGAGGAGGGCAAGGAGGGCAGCGATATGGGCAAGCTTCATACGCCGCATGTAGGCCAACGGCACGCGCTTTGGAACCTTTGCCGTGTGGGCGTCCGCGGCAGGTGGGGGTTCACCCCCTGCACGCCTATATTCGTCCCGGGCCGCGCGCCGACCCGACCGCCGCCGCCGCGATGGCCGGGGTGACGATTCCCACCCGCGACCGCGCGCAGGCGATCTGCCATTCCGCCGCCCCGCAGGTCGGAATGCAGCACCCGCATTGACCGGTTTTTGTTACATCATTTCGATCTGAGAAAACCGGAGCTCACGTTGTTATCGTCTTCCAGATATCCCGTAATGGCGCCCTTCTTATTGGCGCTCCCCCTGGGATGCGTGCCCTGATCGTCCCCCGTGCCACCGCCCGCGGCATCGAATTTCTTGATCTTGCCGGACGCCGCGCGCTGAAACCCGTGCGCCGCCCGGTTGGCGTCCACCCATTCCCCAGTCACCAGACCCTTGTTATTGATGCCAAACGCATAGGTGCCGGTGCTGTTGCCGGTTGATGCGCCCGGAACATCGAAGCTGGTTATCGTTCCGTCCTTCGTGCGAATAAACCCATGATTGGTGAGCGACGCATCCACCGAGAAGCCGGCGATCGTCCCGGCATCATTGATATCCCGCGCGATCGTCGCCTGCCCCGTCACGGCAAAAATCTTGATCTTGCCTTTCGGCGAGCGGACGAATCCCCGAAACGCCCCACTGGCATCAACATAATAGCCGGATACGAATCCCTTCTTGTTGATGCCGATCGGGAACGTGCCCTGGCCCTTGCCGGATCCGGCGCCGTCAACATCGAATGTCGTCAAATCGCCGTCCGGCGACACCACCAGCCCATGATTGGCATTGGCCGCGTCCACATAACCGCCCGCGACCGCGCCCTGGCTGCTTATCTTGGTAGCGAAACTTCCCTGCGGCCCGTTCGTCCCCGCGCCAGGCGCATCGAAACTGCTGATGCCGGCATCCGTGACGATGAAACCGTGATACACGCCGCTCTTGTCAACGAAATACCCGGCCAGGTCGCCCGCATTGTTGATGGATACCGGGAACGTTCCCTCATTGGTGTTGGTCCCGGCGCCGGGCGCATCGAATTCATCGATGCTGCCGTCGCTGTCCCGCACAAACCCATGGCTGACAATGCTGCGATCCGTGTAATAGCCGGTAATGATGCCGGCATCGTTGATGCCCAGCCCCCGCGTTCCCTGCGCCGGGTTGGTCCCGGCGCCTGGCGCCTGGAACTCGACGATCACCGGCTTGCGCGCCCACGCCGCCGGGCCGCCAAGCACCGCAAACAGGCAAAGCACCGCTACGCGTCCGCGCCGCAACAGAGCCATCTCGCCCCCCGCACCAAGCGTATCCGTCGCGACCCTACAATAAATCTCCTTCCGGGCCAAGTGGCTGGTGCGGGAAACTGCCCGGGCAGGGCGGAAAGCAGGAGGACAGGCAGGAAAGAACTTCTTTTCTGAAGAAAAGAAGCAAAAGACTTCTATCAGGTGCGTCCAGCAACCAGTCCAAATCGGCGGACACGGATGCCAGCCGCA
>DATJOH010000003.1:0-2736 GCA_035507235.1 Acetobacteraceae bacterium | reverse complement strand
TTCCAGGCAATGCAGCAGCGTTGTCCGATACTTGCCGGCGTTGCGGCCGGCGCAATCAGCACCGGGCGGCCGCTGTCGAACAGCACCGCATGCATTCGATCGGCAGCCATTCCATCGGCGTCGTCCGCCGTGTGCGGCAACACCGTCAGATCCGAAAGCTGCGCCAGCGACGGCAGCAAATCCTCTTCCCGTCCGGTAAACGTTTCCAGCGCCGCCATCGGCTCCGATGCCGCGCCCGGTTCGCTTTCCACCCGTATCCCGGCCGCCGCCACGAACGTGTTGAACAATGTCGAAAGCACTTGCGCCTGGCCGGCGCTCTCGCGCTCGGTCGTTGCCATCATGTCTTCGATCATGGCGCCGGAAAGCCCCTCGCCAACCAGCGGCGCGACGGTGCTCGGGTCCACCCGCACGATCACCGCCAGCACATGCGCCTGCCATCGGCGCCCCAACTCCAACGCCAGACGCAACGCCGCCTCGCCCGAGGGGCTGTCACACAATGGCACAAGTATCTTCCGTATCGTCACGCTCTAGGGTCGCCTCACGGATAGAGCTTCTCCGTCCGCCATTGCTCCCCCTCCCGCCGGAATAGGGTGCGATCATGCAACCGGAACGGCATGTCCTGCCAGAACTCGAACGCCTCCGGCGTCACCCGAAATCCCGACCAATGCGGCGGCCGCGGTATCTCACCCACCACATATCGTAGCTCCAGCGCGGCCACTTTCGCGGTCAGCGACGCCTTCGATTCCATCACCCGCGATTGGTCGGAAGCCCATGCCCCAAGCCGCGACAGACGCGGCCGCGTGGCGAAATAGGCGTCGGCCTCGGCTGCCGTCACCGCCGCAGCCGCGCCCTCGATCCGTATCTGCCGGCGCAAACTCTTCCAATGAAACAGCAAAGCGACATGTACATTGGCCGCCAGTTCCACGCCCTTCCGGCTCTCCAGGTTGGTGTAGAAAACGAACCCGTCCTTGTCCCACCCCTTCAACAACACCATGCGCGCACTGGGGCGCCCGTCCGGCGTCGCCGTGGCGAGCACCATCCCATTCGGATCATTGGGCTCCGCCTTCTCCGCCTCGCCGTACCACGCGCCAAACAAGGCGAACGGGTCTTCTCCTACCATTGCGTTCGATGCCTTGGGTTTATGTTGGACTAGGGGGCTCTGCCCCCTAGGACCCCCGCTGGGGACTCGTCCCCAGACCCCATCTTGCCTGTCTGGCGAAAAGGAGAGGGCCACCTCGGACGAGGGCAGGGTACGGATGACCCCCTCCTTGTTCCTCAGACAAAAACAGACAGGTTCTAAGGACTTGTCCTTAGCGGGGGGTCCTAGGGGGGCAGAGCCCCCCTAGTCAAACATACAACCAAGCAACACACGCAACGCAGAAGGACCGTGCACCCTTGCTTGTGGCGGGAGCGGCGTGGCACGACCGGGAGGACTTGGCGCGGGAGTTTGCGTTTGGATAGCACGGAGACGGTGCGGCTCAAGGGGTCGCTCATGCAGGGTCGGCGCGGCCTGATCATGGGCGTTGCGAATGAGCGTTCGCTGGCTTGGGGAATTGCCGCGTCCTGTGCGGCGCAGGGTGCGGAGTTGGCGTTCACTTACGCGGGTGAAGCACTGGGCAAGCGCGTCCGGCCGCTGGCCGAGAGTGTCGGCAGTTCGCGTGTGATGGCCTGTGATGTTGGCGACGACGCGGCGATGGATGCGGCGTTCGCCGCGGTGCAGGCGGAATGGGGCTCCATCGACTTCCTGGTGCATGCGATCGGCTATGCGGACAAGCAATTCCTGCGCGGTCGTTACGCCGACACCCCGCGCGAGGCGTTCCTGCAGGCGCTGGATATTTCATGTTACAGTTTCACGGCGGTTGCGCGTCGGGCCGCGGCGATGATGCCGCACGGCGGATCCTTGCTGACGCTGAGCTATCTGGGCGCGGAAAAAGTGGTGCCGCACTACAACGTGATGGGCGTCGCGAAGGCAGCGCTCGAGGCGTCAGTGCGCTATCTGGCCGCGGATTTCGGCGCCAGCCGCATACGCGTGAATGCAATCAGCGCCGGCCCGGTGAAGACCTTGGCGGCCAACGGCATCGGCGACTTCCGCTACATTCTGCGCTGGAATCAGCTGAATGCGCCGATGGAACGCAATGTGGCGCTGGAGGAGGTGGGCAATGCCGGCCTCTATCTGTTGTCGGATCTTTCCACTGGCGTCACGGGTGAGGTGCACCACGTGGATTGCGGCTACCACGTCGTCGGCATGAAGAATCCGAACGCGCCGGACATCGCGACAGTCAGCGAAGGCGGATGAGTCACAACAGTTTTGGGCATCTGTTTCGCGTAACGACATGGGGCGAGAGTCACGGCCCGGCAATCGGCTGCGTGGTGGATGGCTGCCCGCCCGGTATTCCGCTCAGCGAAACCAATATCCAGCCCTATCTCGATCGCCGCCGTCCCGGCCAATCGAAATTCACCACGCAGCGCCAGGAGCCGGACGCGGTCAGAATTTTGTCCGGCGTGTTCGAGGGGCGCACCACCGGCACGCCGATTGCGCTGCAGATCGAGAATGTCGATCAGCGCAGCAAGGATTACGCGAATGTGGCACGCGCCTACCGGCCCGGCCACGCGGATATTACCTACGATCTGAAATACGGCATTCGCGACCATCGCGGTGGCGGCAGGAGTTCGGCGCGCGAAACGGCCATGCGCGTCGCCGCCGGGGCAATCGCGCGGCTGGTGCTCGGCGAGATT
>DATJOH010000002.1:0-6857 GCA_035507235.1 Acetobacteraceae bacterium | reverse complement strand
CCGCGGCTATTGTCGCGCCTGCCGCGCCGCATCCACAATACGCCGGGCGCGGCGGCGATCAACATGTTGGTGAAAAGGAACCACTGCAGGATGCTGCCAGGACCCATGAAGCCGATGAGAATATTCACCAGACAATAGAATGACGCCAACTGCAGCAGCACGCTGATCAGCGCATTTCCGAGCGTGACCTTGCCAGGGTAATATTCGCCCCAGATCTCCTGGCGCTCCACCGTGAGGGCCATGTAGATGTTGAAGATTTCGAAGAAGTTCCAAATGACCAATGCGATTGCGGTGGCGGTCAGGAACCAGTTCCAGTGGTGGCTTGCCGCCGCGCCGAACAGGATCACCGCCCAGCTGCTGTCATGCGCCAGATAGAATGTATGCATCCAGATCGGGTAGGGCGCTTTCTTCTCGCGCAGGATCAATGCAAAACTGTAGACATATTCCAGATAGCCGAACAGGAAGGTGAGCGCCGCGATGGCAAGCAACGGTACGTTGTCTAAGCGGAATGCCGCGATAAGCTGATCGTACATTGCCTTACGGCGCCTCCACGGACCGCTGGTCGCCGTTCGCAGCCCTAGGCTGGCGCGCCCGGCAGAAAGCTCTGATACGGCCCCAGCGTCATGCCGCCATCCACCGCGATTTCGGCGCCGCAAAGATAGGCGGCATCGTCACTCGCCAAGAACAGATTGACGCGCGCGATTTCCGCCGGCTCGCCGATGCGCTGGATCGGCTGTCCTTGATAATATTTGTTCAGTTCGGATGGCGGCTCGTTCGTGACGTTGCCCATCGGCGTGTTCACGCCGCCAGGAAACACCGCATTCACGCGTACGCCCTTATGGCCGAGCTCCATGGCGGCGGTTTTGGTAAGTCCGCGCAGCGCCCATTTGCTGGCGGAGTACGGCGTGAGGCCATTCATGCCCCACAGGCCGGAGGTGGAGCAGATATTCACAATGCTGCCCTTGCCGGCCGCCACCATGCCGGGGGCAAGCGTCTTGATGCCAAGCCAGGCGCCGATGAGATTGATGCCCAGGACGCGCTCGAATGCGTCCTTCGTCAGATCGAGAATGCCCACCGGATAAACAATGCCGGCATTATTCACCAGGATATCGGCTTTGCCAAAGCGCGCCGTCACAAAATCCCCAACTGCCGTCCAGGACGCTTCATTCGATACATCGAGAGTTTGATAAGTCGCCTGCGCGCCGATCGAGCTCGCCACCGATTTGCCTTCGGCTTCGAGCAGGTCAGCCACGATCACATGCGCGCCCTCGGCCGCGAAGAGCCGCGCCGTTGCTTCGCCCTGGCCGCGCGCCGCGCCGGTAACGATCGCTACCCGCCCTTCGAGCTTACCACCCATGGTCGTCTCCCATTGCCGTGTTTGGCCAGCGCCGCGCGCGAAGCCCGGCGCGTCTGCAGCATGCGCGGCCGTTGAGATAGGACACTAGCGTATCATCGGCGCACCCGCAATGGGGGCGCCCTGATAGGGCGGTGCAGGGTTGCCCGGATGCAGGTAGGACGGTAGCATACGATCTTCCATCCTGTCGTGGCCGGCGCAGGTGCCGCGGGCAGCCTGGCGGCTACGCGTGAGGAGCCGACATGGCAGAAAATACCGATTGGAACACCAATCTCGGCGCCGGGTTCGGCACGTATCAGCCGCGGGACGAGTTTTACCACGGCACTGGCGAGCCCGCCGACAGCCTGACGGAAACCTGGTTCTGGAACTTTCATGTCGCCGGGGCGGCGATCAATTGCTTTGCCTATTGCTGGGTTCACCCGACACTCGGTATCGTCACGTCCGGTCTCTATATCTATCAGGGCATGAAGCCCAACCACCTCGCCTGCGAGGTGTTCGACGTGCGCAACTACATGTCGCGCGCGCTTATTGGTGACGGCAACGACATCGTGATTCCCAACGGCTTGCGCGTGCGGGTGATGGAGCCGCTGACACATCTGCACCTGAGCTTTGCCGACCCCGCGCGCGATTCACGCGCGGATATCGATCTGCGGGCCATGGCGCCGCCGATCATGCGCGCCAACAACAAGCATTTCGAGCAGGTGATGCATGCCACCGGCACGCTGGTGCTGCGCGGCACGGAATATGTGGTGGATTGCTATCCGGTGCGCGACCGGTCCTGGGGTGAAAAACGACCGGAGGATCATGCGCCGATGCCACCCTATACCTGGGTGACGGGCACGTTCGGGGCCGATTTCGCGTTCAATGTCGGTTCGCACGACGATCCTGCGCGCGATCCCGATTGGCTTGATAAAATGCCGGCGCCAGGCCGGATATTCAACGATGGCTGGGTGCAGATAGTGGGCGAAATCCGCCGCATCACGCGCGCGGCCAAGCTCACCACACGCGAAATGCCAACCTGCCGGCCGCTGGCGCACGACTACGAGTTCGAGGATTCGGCAGGCGAAATCTATCGGATGCGCGGCGAAATCGTGGCGCAGACCGACTGGTCCGGCTGGTCGAACATCATCTGCCACACGGGCCTGGTGCGATGGAGCTGGAATGGTCGCACCGGTTGGGGTGATTCGCAGGAAGTGCAGTGGAACGATTATGTGTGGAAAATGAACCGACGTGACGGGGACATTGACCCAAAAGGGTGAAGAGACAGCAAGAAGAAGGCTTCTTTTTTGAAAAAAAGAAGCAAAAAACTTTTGGATTTTTCAACGCGGGCACGCGGCGGGCGCGAGCGCTATGCGATTTCGCGCCAGGGGTCGACCAGAGTTTTGCCCCTGCTGCCATGCTGGCGCATCGCCTCGAATCGCGCGGGCAGTTCGGATAGCGCAATCGTTTCCGCAATCATGTCGTGTGGCGGCGCAGTGCCACGATTCAGCAGGTCGAGTGTGTGGCGGAATTCATCGCATCCGTACGCGGCGCTGAACAGGATCCTCACCTCCTTCCACATGGCGAGCGCGGGAAGCAGCGTATCGGGCTTCACGCAGCCGCCCAGGGAAAGAATGCTGCCGCCCGGCCGCACCAGATCAAGCGCGCGTTGCAAACTGCCGGGCGCTCCGGCGCATTCTACGACGATATCCGCCGCACCGCCCAGGGCCTCGGTGAGTCTCTCGGGCAAATTCGCGCCGAGAGAGAGCAGGGTAACGGCGCCCATGGCGTGCGCGAGTGCGGCATTCCGCTCCGATCGCGCAATGGCTACCAGCGCCGCGGGGCTCTCGCGGTGTAGCCAGAACAAGGCGGCCGCGCCGAGCGCACCGGCGCCGATGACCGCCACGCGCGCGTCTTTTACCGCGAGTTTGCGCACGCCGCGTAGCGCCGCCGCCAACGGTTCGACAAGCGCGCCATCCTCAAAGGAAAGCGAAGACGGCAGCCGAAATGCGTAGCGCTGATCTATCAGCGTGTATTGCGCGTAGCCGCCTGCCATCATGCCGAAAGAGGGGCAATGCAGCGGCGTATTGGCGCGGCACGCCGCGCACTGCCCGCAGGCTGTCAGCGGCAGCGCCGTTACCCGGTCGCCGGGGCGCAGCCAGCCATCTTCGCCGGTATCCACGACTTCGCCGGCATATTCGTGACCTAAAATGCTGCCGATTGGCACGCCGAAGGGACCGCCACCGGTCATATGCAGATCGGAGGCGCAAATGCCGCAGCGGCACACGCGGATCAGCGCCTGCCCCGCACGCGGCTTCGGCATTGGCCGCTCCCGCACCACCAGCGGCGCGCCAACGGCTTCGAATATGGCGCTCAGCATGCGGCCACTCGTCCCCTGTGTGCCGGTGCTTTCCGCCGTCGCGTGGCGCCGGTGTTGTGGTAGACACTACGCATATGTATAGTATGCTAGAGTATAAAACAATGAGGCGCGCATCCTGCAGCCTGCGCGCCCCGGGGACGGAGATGGCAGAACGCGCCGCGTTGCAACGGTATGAGGATCTGACCGCTGACTGGCTGACAGACGCGCTGCAGGCGCGCTGGCCCGGCTGCCGCGTGGCAGCGCTGGAACACGGTCCGATATTCGGCTATAAGCGAAACAAGTTCCGCGTGCGCGCGGAATATGCCGGCGATGCGCCGCGCCCCGATGTGGACCGTTTCATCGTCAAGGGCAATTTCCCCGGTGAAAACGACCCCGCGACTGGCTCTGCATGGGCAATGGCGAGCGAGTTGCGCTCAATACGCGACATCGCGCCACTGGTCGCTGCACCCGCCATGCCGGAATCGTTTCGTGTAGCAATATCACCGGAGGCCTCCGATATCATCATGGCGGATCTCACGCCCGGAGGCACCATTTTCTTTCATGCGTTTCGCACGCTCTCGCTTGGTCAGGCGATCGCCTTTGTGGACAGCTTTGCCCGCATGCATGCCAGCAGTTGGGGCTGCGCCGAATTCCCTGCCGACGGCAGTACCGAAGCCGCACGCTGCGCGGAAGGAAACCGGCGAATGTTGCACGATCACTATTTTCCCGGCTTTTTTCATGCCGAGTCCTGGGACAGGTACGTCGATCTGCCGCGTGGCCGCGCACTGCCGCATGCCTTTCAATCCCTGCCGCGTATGCAGGCGGCCTGGACCGCCATGTGGGGTGCGCTGCGCCAGGCGACGCGCGTTATCGTGCATGGCGACGAGCATCTCGGCAATCTCTATGTGGAAGCCGACGGCACACCGGGCGTGATCGATTGGGTGGCGCGGCCTGAAGCATGGCCCATAGGCATCGTCTATTTCCTGCTCTGCGCGCTGGATATCGAGGACCGCCGCCGCTGGGAGCGTCCGTTGCTCGATCACTACGTAAACCGCCTGTCCGCCTACGGCGTGCAACATCCACCGACGGCGGAGGTCGCGTGGCTGCTGTACCGATGCGCGTGCCTATATCCGGTTATCACCTGGCTCAATAATAGTGCAACCTGGCAGCCGGAATCGATCAACACCGCGAACGCCGTGCGCGCATCAACGGCCGCGCTGGATCATGGCAGCCTGGCACTTCTCGGTGTCTGAATCGAAACGCCACCTGGTGTTACACCATATCGAAGAGAGGACGACATTCCACATGACAACGATCGTCGAGCGCATCCGGGCCGAATATGCCAAGGACCAGGCGAATGCCCGCCCTGCCGCCACCGCCGACGAGCTGCCGATCTCCTTCGATTCGATAACGCCGGAATGGCTCACCGCCGTACTCTGCGCCGATGTGCCGGGCGCGCGTGTTACCGGCTACAGGCTTGGGCCTGTGGATAATGGATCATCGAACCGCCGCAAGCTCTATCCCGACTATAATGCGGCGGGCAAGCAAGCCGGCCTGCCCGCGGGCCTGTTCTGCAAAGCCACGCACGATCTCGCCAACCGCATGGTGCTCGGTGTATCGGGCGGCGCGCGCGGCGAAGTGAATTTCTACACGCAAATCCGCCCCCTGCTGAATATCGAAGCGCCCATCTGTTACTTCGCCCGCATGGACGACCGCAGCTTCAACTCCATCATCATGCTCGGTGACCTGACGCCGACCCGCCGCGAATTCTGCGACCATCACACGGTGATGACGCGCGAACGCGTGGAAAGCCAACTCCGCCTGCTCGCCACCCTTCATGGCAATTGCTACGCGCTGCCCGAACTGAAGCAGCGCCTCGCCAATTTCGTCACCTTCCGCAGTTTCTTCGAGAAATCCCTGGATTTCGGCTTCCGCGACGGCACCGAGGCGGGATTCCGCGACGCGGAGGAGGTTATTCCCCCCCGCTTCTTCAGACACGTTGACGAGATATGGGACGCGACGATGCAGGCGCTATACTTGCTCGATGCCATGCCGCACACGTTGGCGCATTGCGATGTGCATTTGAAAAACTGGTACGTTGCCGGCAACGGTGAAATGGGGTTGAGCGACTGGCAATGCTGCGGGCGCGCCGGCTGGGCGCGCGATCTGGCCTACGCCACGGGCTGCGGGCTGACCGTGGAAAACCGCCGCCTATGGGAACGCGATCTCGTGCGATATTATATTGAGCATCTGGCAGCTTCCGGCGGGCCGGAAGTGGAGTTCGAAACGGCATTCACCGCCTATCGCCAACAATACGTCCAGGCGCTCGCCTATTGGACTGTCACCCTGTCGCCGCCGCCCGGCATTCCCGATATGCAACCGCGGGACATTACACTGGAATTCATCCGTCGTCTGGCGACGGCGGCAGATGATCTGGATACGCTGGCAGCGCTCGGGAACTGAGACGGGACGCTAGTGGCGTTAACGAAGAGAAGTATGTTCTTTTTGCAGCGTAAGATCATCCGGGCTGTTTAGAACGTCGTACCATCATGCCAAGCACCGCAAATATGGTCTTGCGGTTCATCAGCGTTCGAGCGGCACGGAGTTCCTCGGGTGTGAGCACCGCACGAATGGGCATTGCGCCCATGATCGTGCCTTCGATGATGAGATTACCATCTTCCGGCGTTATGGCGCTGACATGCATCAACTCCATATTGTCGCTGGTGCGAAGTTTCATGGTTCGTATCCCATCAGATGGCGGTGAAGCAGCGTTTCAAATCTATCTTGAAATCCTGGCACATGGCCATGGCCGTGGCGCGGCCGCCGAGCGTTACGGCGCCGCCTGGGTGCATGAAAGGACCGGATAGATAAAGGCCCGCAACGCCAGGGACGCGATATTGCGCGAGTTCCGGAATTGGCCGACGGCCAAGCATGAAGGCAGCCGATCCGCCTATGCCGAAGATATCGCCCAACATCATGCTGTTCGAATGATGGTGATGGGTCAGCGGTGTTTCGACATGCCGCGCGATGACCGCATCATCGGTCAGATTTGTGCAGTATTTCTTCGTCTCCGTCCAAATAGCCTCCGCCACTTCGGTTTGCCTGTCGCGCCAGGCTTCGATGCCGCCTTCCGCCCATTCACGTGGCCCGAAATGATAGAGATAG
>DATJOH010000001.1:0-2740 GCA_035507235.1 Acetobacteraceae bacterium | reverse complement strand
CTTTTATTCAAAAAAGAACTGCTTCCCTTCCTTTCTTTTGGTTGTCCTGCCTGAGAAGTTACAAACTATCCGCCACTCACACCAGCCTACCCTCAAACGGCGGCACCAGGTCAGGCGACTCGAATTCCACTACCCACAGATCCGGGTCGCGCTGCACCTGCCGCGCCACGTAGGCGTCCGCGGCCGCGTCATCCACCGGGTCGGCGCCGGTCGCCCGTAGCCAGGCCGCTTCGCCGCTGCCGGTGCGCATCTGTGTCAGCACCATCACGCCCGTCCGGCCGCGCAGCACGGCGATAACGCCGCCGGCATCCGCGTCGCCGCGGCGCAGCACGGCGCCGGGGCGGCCGTGGAGATCGGCGGTGCGCAGTGTCGCGGCCACCCACAGGCCGGCCTTCAAACGTGCTTCCGACATCCGCCCTTGCGCTCCTCGCCGCTGCCCCTCTTCATGCGGCGCCTCACCCTGCCGGAACAAGCCCCGCATGCGCTCCCTGCTCGTCCTGTTGTTGCTGCTCGCCGTGCCGGCCCGCGCCGCGGACCACGTCGCCTTCGGCATCGATTGGCTCGCGGAAGCGGAGTACGGCGGCTATTACCAGGCCAAGGCCACCGGCATTTACGCGAAACACGGGCTGGACGTGGATATTCGCCAGGGCGGCCCGCAGGTTAATCAAACGCAGTTGCTGCTGGCCGGCCGCCTTGATTTCTCCATATCCAGCAATTCGTTCCTGGCGCTGAATTTCGTGCAGCAGCAAATCCCGTTTCTTGCCGTCGCGGCGATGTTCCAGAAGGATCCTTCCATTCTCCTGGCGCACCCAGGCGCCGGCAACGACAATTTCGTAGCCCTGCGCGGCAAGCCCATCATGATCGGCGCCGACACACGTGCCGGCTGGTGGAATTTCCTGCGCGAAAAATTCGGCTATAGCGACGCGCAAATCCGGCCATACACATTTTCGCTTGCCCCGTTCCTCGCCGACAAGAACGCCATACAGCAAGGCTTTCTCGGCTCCGAACCGTTCCTGGTGCGCCAGCAAGGCGGCTTCGATCCGGTGGTGCTCTCCATCGCCGACGCCGGCTTTGCCGGCTACGCCAGCCTGATCGCCACCAGTGCCGCGCGGATCAAGCAAAACCCCGATCTCGTACAACGCTTCGTCACCGCAACGGCCGAGGGCTGGCATTCCTATCTCGACGGCGATCCAGCCCCCGGCAACGCCGCCATCAAGCAAGCCAATCCCGACATGACGGACGCCCTTCTCGCCTACGGCCGCAACGCGCTCAAAACCCATGGCGTCGTTGAAGGCGGCGACGCCGCCACCGGCGGCATCGGCGTCATGACCGACGCGCGCTGGGCCGATTTTTTCCATTCCATGGTGAAAGCCAAGCTCTATCCCGCGGATCTCGATTACCGCGCCGCCTACACGCTGCGTTTCGTAGGCCAGCCGCACTAAACATGCTGCGTATCGAAAACGTTACGCGGCGCTACGATAACGGCGTGGTGGCGCTGGAAAACGCCGAACTCACCATCGAAACCGGCGATTTCCTCGTGCTGCTTGGCCCCTCCGGCTGCGGCAAATCCACACTGCTCCGCCTGATCGCCGGCCTCGACACCCCGCAGGCCGGCCGCATCGCCTGGCAAAAAGCCGCGCCCGCGCCAGGGGAAATCGGCTTCGTCTTCCAGGACCCCACCCTCATGCCCTGGGCCACCGCGGCGCAAAACGCCGCCCTGCCGCTCCGCCTGCGCGGTCGCGACAGCGCCCCCGCTTCGACCATGCTCGCCCGTCTCGGCCTCGGCGGTTTCGAAGCCGCGCGCCCGGCGGCACTCTCCGGCGGCATGCGCATGCGCGTCTCCATCGCCCGCGCCCTCGCCCCCCGCCCGCGCATCCTGCTCATGGACGAACCCTTCGCCGCGCTCGATGAATTCACCCGCAACCGCCTGCAGGAAGATCTTCGCGCCCTGGCACAGGAAACCGGCTGCACCACCATTTTCGTAACGCACTCGATCTACGAAGCCGCCTTCCTTGCGTCGCGCGTCGCGCTGATGTCGCCCCGTCCCGGCCGCATCGCCACCACCCTCGATTTCGCTGAACCGATACAAAACCGCCTCGATCCCGCCTTCGGCACGCGCATCGTTGATCTTACCCGCGCGCTGCAAGCCGTGACCGAAAAAAAGGATGTTCTTTTTTGAAAAAAAGACCCAAAAAACTTTTATCCGTTTCGGACGGCGCTGAGGCTCCCGCCGTAGCCATAGGGCCAAGGGAAAGGAGCAAAAGTTTTTTGCTTCTTTTTTTCAAAAAAGAAGCCCTTCTAACATTCATTTCGTTCGCCGCCGCCCTCGCCGTCTGGCAAGCCGCCGTCACCGCCTTGCACGTGCCGCCCTACCTGGTGCCCGGGCCTGCCGCCATCGCGCGCGCCTTCGCCGCCGATCCCGCCGGCCTGCTCCGCGCCCTGCTCGCCACCCTCTCCGTCACCGCGGCCGCCCTGATTACAGCCTGCGCGCTCGGCGTCGCCCTCGCCTGCGCCATGGCCGCCAGCCCCTGGTCGCGCGCGCTGATCAAACCCTGGGCCGTCATCCTGCAGGTGACGCCCGTGGTCGCCGTCGCGCCCCTGATCGTCGTCTGGGTCGGCAACCCCTTCGCCGCCATGGTGGTCTGCGCCACCATCGTCGCCTTCTTCCCGGTCTTCTCCAACACCGCCACCGGCCTGGAAGCGACACCCCCCGACCTGCTCGACCTGTTTCGCCTCAACG